>JANQKX010000376.1 GCA_028280915.1 Kiloniellaceae bacterium | reverse complement strand
TAAACCCAGTTCACCTCACCCGATATACCGTCCCCGTCCGCGTCGTCGGGGTCCGCCCCGGCGATGATGGTCTCGTCGGTGACGGCATCCAGCAAGCCGATGCCGAAAAGGGCCGGTGCGCCGCGGGCCGACAGCATGGTATCCTCGCCGAAGGGCCCGTATCCGGGATCTTCCAAGGTCATATGGGGGCGGCGCAGGCTATAGGCCTCGCCATCGCCGTAGGTGCCGGGGATTTCTTCCCACTCGATGGCAACCTGAGCTTCCGGCCGGACCCCCTCGGTCGCCAGGTCGCCCAGCTGACCGCCGTAGACCGGATGGGGCATTGGGCCGCCATGGGCGTCCTGGCCGGGAACACTGAGGCGCACCAGCAGGCTGCCGCCGATCACCGGCTCGGTCCGCCCGTCCCCGGCATGACAGGCCTCGCAGGAGGTGTTGTTGTAGATGGGTCCCAAGCCGTCCGCGTTGGAGCCCTGGGACTGCCGCGACGCCGCCTTGAAGGGACGCTCGAAGTTCCCGTCCCCGTCATCGAACATCTTTTCCAACTGCCAGGGCAGGTTGGCGGCCGGCTCGGAAAAGCTCACGTCGCCGAACTTATAGTGGGTCAAGTCGCCGCCCAGCAGAGTGCGGGGATCCGCATCTTCCAGATAGGCCAATTCCTCGGGCTTATCGCCATAGGCCGGGATGTAATAGGTCTTAAAAGCCTGATAGCCGAGGGCCCCGGTCGCGAGCACCAGCAAGGGAATGCCGATGCGATAGGTTATGGACCAATTGCGCTTTCCGGAACTCTTGCCGTTGGCGGGATGACTGAGCGAATTTGCATGCATTTGAGGCTGCCTTTTTTGTTCTTCAGGGGTTTGACGCTATCTCGGGGTCGTAGAGGGGGAAGGACACCTCGTAACCGTCTTTCGCGGCATCGCCGGGCGCATCATCATCGGTGAAGACAAACATGCGCATCACGGATTCTTGGGCGTCACTCTTACCGGATTTGTTTTCATCGGCCTTGAGGTCTTGCGCGTCTTTTCCGTTGGGGACCACAGCCGGGTCGCTTTGAGGTGTCTGGGACGGCACCGCGCAGGCCTGCAGCAGGAAGCAGGTCAGCATCACAGCCCCCAGGGTTCGAATTCCAAGCATCATAGCAGCCTCGCCGTGCTGGGACGTTGTTGCGACAACTCCAGGGGCCGCGCCGCGGCCTCCTCGAAGGGCCGGTCCGATATCAAATATACCTTGTAGGCCTCCTCGCGCTCCTTGTCGGGACGGAGGACGGACTCATCAAAGGAAGCGGCGAGCCACCGCCCTCGAAACTGATTGGCCGTCAGCTCTATGGGCTGAGGGGAGGTGTTGCGGACCTCCACGGCCGTCACGTAGGTCCCAGCCTGACGCCAGCTCCTCAACGGCGTGAAGACCAGATCCTTGTCGGCCAGCAAGTCCACCGGCCCCTCGACACGAAGGGGCACTTGGAAAGTGGTGAAGGACTTTTGCTCCTCGCCGGCCAAGGAGCGGGCCGCAAAGCGCACCAGTTCGATAAAGCGGCCCACGTCATCCCTGTTTCCCGCGCCGTTTTCGTTCTTGCTCGCGCCGAAACCAAAACGCTCCAGCTCCGGGTTCGACGCAAGCGCGGCCATGCGCTCGCGCGACACCTCCTCCGCTTCTTCCGGCGTGGTGAATACGTGCGGCGTGATCAAAAGCACCAGCTCGCTTTTAATATCCGCGGTTTCGACCTTGCGGAAAAAGAAGCCCAAAATGGGAATATCACCAAGGAAGGGGACCTTGGATTCCGTGTTGCGGGTTTCCGTTTGAATGAGGCCGCCGATGGAAACGGTCAGGCCGTCCTTGGCGACCACCGTGTCCACGATATTGGCGGTGTTCACCGAATCAACCGGAACCTCGGTGACCCGGCCGTTGTTGGCCACCACGGGGATGGTCTGGCTATCCGGATTGACGCTCGAGGTATCCTGTTCGATCCGCAGGGTCACGGTGCGGTCGCCGTTGATGGTCGGCACGATCCGCAAGGTGGTCCCGATGTCGCGCAGTTCCGTTTCGGTCTCGATCCCGCCGATCACCGTACCGCCCAGGGTGGTGATTTCCGTGGTATTCACAAAACCCGTAGTGATGATCCGCTCTTCGCCGATAAAAATCTGCGCCGGCTTGGTGTTGGAGGCCAGGACCAGCGGCGTCCCCAAGACGTTGATCCGATTTTCGCTCTCCATCAATTCCAAGCGCGCGCTGATGACATCGTTGATGTACTGAAAGGCAAGGGTGCCGCCTTGGGACGGGAAGTTACCGAAGCCCAGGTTCAGCTTGGGCACCGTCACCGGGTTTCCATCAGCATCGGAGATGGTTATGGTCGATTTGCTGTTGATGTCCAGGTCGAAAAGGGAGCGGAAACCATCGCCGACATCAAGCGACAGGATCTTCATTTCCAAAAGCACCTGCGGCGTGGGCCGGTCGCTCGCCTGCACCAGTTCCTCAATCTGCAGCATGGCGCTTTCATCGCTGGTGCGCACAAATAGAAGATTGTGCAAACGGTTAACGGTCACGTAGATGGGTGGCTCCCGCCGGACCAGTTGAGAAATCGCCTGCTCGCCGATCTGCGGCAGGCCGGTGAGGACGTCCGGCGCCAGGTTGGACAGCTGCTCGGTGGAAAGCTCCCGATTGCCCAAAGGATCGAAGGTCTCCCTGTCCTCGCCGGACCGTGAGGTCCGCTCGGACCGGCTGGTGAACAGGGACCGGTTGGAACTGCTGAACCGCGAGGCGTTGTTTTGCCCGGCCCCGTTGGCGAAACTGTCGATCGCCTCCAGCTCCAAGACGTCGTTGTCGTCTTCGGTTTCCAAGGTCAATTCGACCCGGTCACCGAACAGCGCCTCGATCACCTGAGCCGTGGTGCTCACGTTCTGATACCGGAGGGTGAAAACCTGTGAAAAATCCTCGCGGAAGATGATGATGTCGTCCTGATATTCTTCCGCGGTCATGATCAAATAGGCGCCGCTGCCCCGATTGTAGCGGTACCACAGCCCGCTGACCCGGGAGAGACTGTCAATCGCGTTGTGAACGTTCATCTTGCGCACAAAAAGGGATACATCCCGCTCGCCGGCATCACGGGTGGCGAAGATGTTCACCCCCGTCATCTCCGAGATGATGCGCACCGCGTCCAGCACCTTGGCGTCTTTCAAATCCAGACTTTCGATGATCTGGTCGGCCCCCGGCGGCCGTTCCTGAGCCATCGCCCTTCCGGCTAGAGCCGCTGCCGCCACAAACAAGAAAGCCGCCAAAACATATCTTAAAGGAGAGGGTTTCATCTGGGCCGCCCACTCAACGCACGACGATGACTTCGCCGAGCGTGCCGATTTCGACCACCACGCTGAGCTCGGTCACCCCGACGATCTTAAGCACGGAGGTCTTGCCCAGGCGGTGCAGACCCACCGTGTCCCCTTCCCGCACCACGTAGACGCCGGCACCGTCAATCTCCAAAAGAGCCGCCTTCAGCCGGGGCTTGGGGCTCTTGCCGCCCGCCGAGGCGAGACTGACCGACGCGGGCGCCGACTTGGCAGCGGTGCGGATCAATCCCCGCAGGCGCATCTTGGGCAGATCCGTTGCCGAGACCGTTTCGGGTTTCGGGACGAACTGCACGCCCTCGATGCCGCCGGTTGAAACCCGTTGCAAACGGGCCGTGATGGCAAAAGGATCACGGCCGCCAGACCCGTCCTCGCCGACCGGCACGTAAGGGGCACCGCCGTCCAGGTTCTCGGAGAATCCCCCTGCCGCCCCCAAGCGGGACAGGATTTCGCTGATCTGATCCACCTCGGGCCCGCCCGACGGGCTGGCCGGGCCGCCCGTGCCACCACTCACACCGCTCCCGGGGTCGAACTCTTGAATACGTTGATAGTATTGCAGAATGGTTTGCAGATCTTCCTCGACACCCTCTTTGAGATCGGGCACCAACTGCAAGGGGACCGATGGAGAATTCCCCTCTCCCTGGCCCTGGCCTTGCGCCTCCTGCGCAGAGGCCGATGCGTTGGCCATGGCCCAAATAAGCGCCGCGGCCACAAGCATCGCAGCGCCGGAAAGGCCCGCTGCCGCCCCCCGGTCGCAGATGACGCCGGTCACGGCCGGCGCATCCGTCATCTTACTTAAATTGCACCGATCACGCCGGCGGTTGATACACGCCTTGGTCAAAACTCACTCCCGCACACCCAATAAAAGCAACAGAGGATTCAGCTGCCCGTCTTTATCTTCAAGTTCGTAGATCGCCATCCTTAGCGTTGGCCTTAATTGAGATTGACTATCAATCTCATTTAAATATGATGCTGTAAATATTTTTTTTGAAAGGGTTATTGAAAAAAATGGCTCATCGACTAAACAACCTCACGACAGGAAATTAATCTTCACTCGCTGTCAAAAAAATGAGATTTTAATGCGAATGACTCTCAATATCAATAAATTTTCTGCAATCTTTACAACATTTTGCCGCAAGAGCTTGATTCACTTTGCAAAGCCGAAGGCTAGGCTGCGCGAAAGTATCGTCGGCAGTGTTTTCTTCTTAGGATTGTTAACCATGGGGTGCGCCCCGAACGGCAGCTATGTGGACATCGAAACGCTCTATGCCGCAAACGACGTGACTCCTGATTCGTTGGTGACCGACCCCAACTCGATCCAGATCCTCACCGAGAGCTACCCGGAACGCAGCTACCAGAGCCTGGGCGACATTCGCGCCAGGGCTTATGGCTTCGGCTCCATGGAAAGTGTTCGCGCCGACCTTAACTGGGCCTTGCGCCAAGAGGCCGCGCGCCTTGGCGCCGATGCCGTTATCTATGCGAAGTACGGCAACCGCACCATCAGGGAAATGAGCGCGATCACCTATGATGCCACCGGTACCGCCATTAAACTCTGGAATCCACAATGAATCTCGGCAGCAAAATTTTCGGTACCAGCGGGCATAGAGGCACCAACGGGCAGGCACCAATCAAACAAGCCGGCCAAGCCCAGGACCAGGCTCAGGATGGCACGGCGGGGACACAAAAGGACCCGGCATCGGAAAACGCCATTGGTCCAGCCCTTGACCAAATCAACCAAATCGTCCTGGGCAAGCCCGAGAGGGTGAAGCTGGCCATGGCCTGCATCCTGGCCGGCGGCCACCTGCTGATCGACGATCTTCCCGGCACGGGAAAAACCGTCCTGGCCCACGCCCTCGCCCGCACCTGTGGCCTGGACTATAAAAGGCTCCAGTTCACAAGCGACCTGCTGCCGGCCGATATCATCGGGGCCAGCATATTCGACCGCAACTCAGGGCAATTCCAATTTCACCAAGGGGCGGTTTTCACGCAAATCTTCCTGGCCGATGAGATCAACCGGGCCAGCTCCAAGGCGCAAAGCGCCCTGCTGGAAGTCATGGAAGAGCGTCAGGTGTCGGTGGATGGCCGCACCTTGGCCTTGCCGAAGCCCTTCTTTGTGGTCGCCACGCAAAACCCGCTGGAACAATCGGGCACCTTTCCCTTGCCGGAATCCCAGTTGGACCGTTTTTTGATGTGCATCGACATGGGCCATCCCTTGCGAGAGGCCGAAATCGCCATTCTGGGGCAAGAGGACAGACGCGACCTTTTAAGAAAACTATCCCCTGTGTTGTCCGAAGAAGGGCTGTTGGCATGGCAGCAACGCGTGGCGCAAATGCCGGCTTCTCCCGCGCTGTTGGCCTATATAAGAGACATTCTGGAGCATACCCGGCAAAGCACCGACTACCGCCATGGCCTATCTACCCGCGCCGGCCTCGCCCTCCTCCAAGCGGCCAAGGCCTGGGCCGTGGTGGAGGGGGAGCAGCAAGTCTTGCCCGGTCACGTGCAACATGTCCTGCCATTCGTGGTAAGCCACCGCCTTGTCGGATTGCAAGGCAAGCACGCCAACATGGATGTGGGCCGCATGGATGTAGGCAAACGGGTGCTTGATGCGGTCCCTGTCCTTTAAACAGTCCGCGCGCCGGGCGGGCGGGACGAAACGGAAGGTCCGCGTAAGTTCAAGGCCCACCCTGCTGGGGGCGGGCTTTGCCGGGATCGCTCTATGCTGCCTCTTGCTGGCGATCAACTTTTCCAACAACCTGCTCTTCGGCCTGTCGTTTTTGCTCTTGTCCGTTTTGGCCGTGGACTATGCGGTGAACCTCGGCCGGCTGAAGGATCTGATACCCGGCGCCTGGCGCATCGATCCGGTATTCGCCGGCCAGTCGGTGACGATTGGCCTGGGCATCGAAGATGTCTCGGACAGGTCCCACGGGGAACTTGCCCTTTGCACACAAAAGGGCGTGATCGGGCATCCGGCGTATCTGCCGCCGAAAGAACGGGTCACCCTGACCCTTTCCCTGCCCACCGACAGACGCGGCCATTTTGAACCGCCCGGACTTTCCATCGATTCAATCCAACCCTTCGGCCTGTTCCGAAGCCGCCTTACTTTAATTAACCCGCCGGCCTACTGGGTCTATCCCCGGCCGGACGACAGAGGGTTCTCGCCCCATGGCGGCCCTTGGCGGCAGCGGAAAACCGACGATCAGGATTTGGAGTTCAGCTCGATCCGAAACTATGTGCCGGGCGACCCCTTGAGCCGGATCGCCTGGAAAGCATCGGCCCGCTCCGATGACCTGTTGAGCAAGGACATCTCCGGGGATATGGCGACCCCGGCGCTCCATTTGGATTGGGCGGCCACCCAGCCGGGCAGCGACGAGGACCGCCTGTCCCAGCTTACCTCTTGGGTGCTGGATACAGAGCTTGAAGGAAGGGAATACGCGCTCAAAACGCCCGAAGGCGACCTCCCCGCCGGTACGGGCGACGGGCACATGCGGGCCTGCCTCCAACACCTCGCCAGCTTCGGACAGGAACCCGGGCCGGCATGAGACCAGTCAAACAAGCGTTCCGCGGCCGCTTCAGGCCGCCTTTCCTCTGGGCACTGTCCTGCCTTCTCGTGGCAACAATTCCCAGCCTGTTTCAACTGCCGGTCTGGGTCACGGCCCTGGTGATGCTGGCCTTGGCCTGGCGGGCCTTCGCCCCCCTTCGGATGACCCGGCCACTTGCACGGACCACCTTTCAAATCGTTTGCCTGGCCTTGACCGTACTGGGAATCATGGTCTCTTTCCCCACGCCCTGGAGCGGGGACAGTGTCCTGAGCCTTTTGATCATCGCCTTGTTTTTAAAGGGCGTTGAAGCCGAAAGCCGGCGGGATCTCGCCCTGGTGGTCCTGGGCTCGGTCATCGCCGCCGCCGTCGGATCCCTTTACGGGGACGGTATCATCAATCTACTTCAGATCATCTGCACGGTTTTGCTGGCGGTGGCGACCTTGAACGTGCTGGCCAGAAAGTCCCCGGCGCCTGTTACGGCTGTCCGGCCGCTGCGCAGCGCTCTCCACTACCTGGCCATGGCCATGCCCTTGGCGGCCGTTTTGTTCCTGCTCTTCCCCCGTATCCCCGGCCCTCTGTGGGACCTGGGGCTGGTATTCGGCCTGCCCATCGAATTCTCCCTGGAGCGCAAGGACCGCAACCTGGGTTTCGGCCTGACCTTGGAGAGCAAGGACATTCCCCGAATGACCGCGAGCAATGACGTGGTCCTGGTGGCGGAGTTTCACGATCGCATGCCTCACAAAAGCGAGCTTTATTGGCGCGGGCCGGTGTTTTGGGATTTCGACGGTGAGAAGTGGCATCTGCCGCCGGATTGGGATAAACGGGCCAACCTCATGCGACAGGCGATCCGCAGTCCGCAGGCGCTCGCGGCCAGGCTGCAGGCTTCCGGGGACGCCATATCCTATTCAGCCCGGGTGACACCCCATGGCCAGCGCTGGCTCTATGCACTGGACGTCCCCATCAAAACGGCGCCGGAGGCCTTTATCAGCGGTGATTTCCAGCTCTTGTCCATCCGCAAGGTCACCGAGGAGCGGGAATACCAAATGAGCGCCCAGCTGGGCTTCGCCTTGAACCGTGACTTGGCGCCGGAGCACCGTCAACGGGCCCTGCGGCTGCCCGCGACCGGCAATCCGCGCCTGATTGCGTTCGGCTGTTCCCTGGCGCTTGGACAGAATGACGAGCGGACGCCGCCCCGGCAGATCGTGCT
>JANQKX010000304.1 GCA_028280915.1 Kiloniellaceae bacterium | reverse complement strand
GCGCGCATAATGGGGGCCGGAGCGCCGGCAAGGTCGCTGAAGCCGGTGAAGGGCCCCACCGCCGTGCCGATCCCGGCGGCCGCCAGGGCGGTGGTCAGCCCGACGGACAGCGAGACCTGTCCGCCGCGCAGCAAACGCGCCAGCACGTCCCGGCCCAACTCGTCGGTGCCCAGCGGATGGGCGGTGCTCGGGGGTTGGAAGCGGCCGAACAGGTCGACGGTCTCGGCATCGATGCCCAGCGCCATCTCGATCAGGGGCGCTCCGGCCGACAGCAACGCCAGCAGCGCCAGGACCAGGGCGCTGGCCACCGCCAGGCGATGGCGGGCGAAACGCCTGAGCGCCAGTCGGGCCAGGCTCTCGTCGAGGTGTGCGCTCATCGCCACCTCACCCGCGGGTCGAGCCGTGCGTGGGCCAGATCCGCCAGAAGATTGCCGAAAAGCGTCACCACCGTGGCGAACAGCAGGGCCACCAGCGCCATGTTGTAATCGTTGCCCATGATCGAATCATAGATCAGCTTGCCCATGCCCGGCTGGGCGAACAGGGTCTCGGTCACCAGCGCGCCCGAGAACAGCATGCCGAAGTCCAGGGCGACGATGGTCACCACCGGGACCAGGGCGTTCCTGAGCCCGTGCACCAGCACCACCCGCGCCGGCCCCGCGCCCTTGGCCCGGGCGGTGCGGATGTAGTCCTGGCTCAGGACCTCGAGCATGGCGCCGCGCATGTAGCGGGTATGGCCGCCGACGCTGGCGATGGTCAGGGTCGCCACCGGCAGCACCAGATGGCGCAGGTGCTCGAAGATCCCGGCCTCCCGATCGAGGGGGAGACCGCCGGCCGGCAGCACCTCGAGCCCCACGGCGAAACCCAGGATCAACAAGAGCCCGAGCCAGAACGACGGCATCGAAATCCCGGCGAAGGCTGCCAGATTGACCCCGTAGTCGAAACCGGAATAGGGCCGCACCGCCGCCCGGATGCCCAGGGGCAGCCCGATGGCCAGACTGAACCCCAGCGCCATGCCCAGAAGCGCCAGCGTATTGCCCATGGCCGGCCACAGAACCTCGAGCACCGGCCTGGCCTGCAATCGTGAATAGCCCAAATCGCCGGAAAGCGCCGCCGAAAGCCAGTTGCCGTAGCGCTCCACCAGGGGCCGGTCGAGCCCGTAGAGCGCCTTGAGCCGCGCCGCGTCCTCGGGCGTCAGGTTGGGGTCCGCACTGACCATCAGGTCGATCGGATCACCCGGCATCAGCCCCATCAGCCCGTAGATCACGAAGGACATCAGTGCGAGCACGACGACCGACTGGACGAGACGGTCGAGTAGGAAACGGATCATGTGGCAAATCTACGCGTGCTGAAAGCAGGGGTCTAGCGCGAACCATTCTAGGATATTGGTGAAGGCATATTTGGGGGGTCCCTATCGGTATTACGCCAATATATTGTTCTCATCGAAAGGTCGAGTTTGTTGCAAATCACAAATTAGGAAGTTAAACGTTTTCTTAACCATAATATGGGAAAAGAAAATCATGCACATTTTGTCCACAGGTCAATGTGAATAACTTTGAGTTTTAGTTTGTTTTTTTGTTTCTAGGAAGCTACTTTGGGTTGGTAACTTGACGGCGTTTGGATATTGGCGTACAAGAT
>JANQKX010000228.1 GCA_028280915.1 Kiloniellaceae bacterium | reverse complement strand
TTTTCCCGGGCGGCGCCCTGATCGGCTGTACCGCCGGCTTCTTGAACGTGCCCAAGATCAAGGGCAGCCACAACGCCATGAAATCCGGCATGCTGGCGGCCGAGGCGGTGTTCGACGCCTTGAGCGGCGGCGACGAGGGTTATGGCCTGCTGGAAGCCTATCCGCAGAAGTTCCAGTCCTCCTGGGTCTACGAAGAACTTTATAAGGCGCGCAATTTCCGTCCGGCCTTCTCAAAATGGGGGCTCTATGGCTCTTTGATCTACGGCGGTTTGGATTTGAAGGTCTTGGGCGGTAAGGCGCCCTGGACTTTCCATCATCACCATACCGACCACGAGTGCCTGAAACCGGCGGCGGACATGCCCGCGATCACCTATCCCAAGCCCGACGGGGTCATCACCTTTGACCGCAACTCCTCGGTTTTCCTGTCCAACACCAACCATGAGGAGGATCAGCCGGTTCACCTGACCCTGAAGGACGATTCGGTGCCCGTGAGCTATAATCTGGCCCTTTATGACGCGCCCGAGCAGCGCTTCTGTCCCGCCGGGGTGTATGAAATCGTGCGGGATGACGACGGCAACAATCCGAGATTGCAGATCAACGCGCAGAACTGTGTGCACTGTAAGACCTGCGATATCAAGGACCCGACCCAGAACATCAACTGGGTGACCCCGGAAGGGGGCGGCGGGCCCAACTATCCCAATATGTGAGGCCCCAATATGTGCCCCAATATGCGAGACCAAACCCGGACAGGGGCGAAGAACAGCGAAAAAGAACTGAAATCACATTACTTTGTAGGCGTTTAACGAACTATTGTTCGTCCCCGAGTTACCATTTGGCTTGTTTGGGCGTTATTTTCGCCCAAAATAAAGTCTTGAGCGCGCTTGGGCCCCTGTGCTTTGCAGAGGGACCGCGCCGTATTTTGCGGATCGGTCCCAGCAAGCCTCGGGCCGGAACCGCCGGACAGTATTGGGATCGGACATGACGGTAAACGATTGGTCTAGCGCGAAAAACCGCCTGCGTGGCGCCACCTGGCTAAGCCGCCTCCGTCTCAATGCGACCCGTTCCCATGCCGCTGACCCCCATGCCACTGATCCCCATGTCACAGGTCCTAAAGCTAGGGATTCCAATATCATAAGCCCGAGTGCCATCCGCCCGCGCGCGATTTGGATGGTGGCTTTTTTGGGCCTTGTTCCGGCCGCTTGCGGTGCCCAACTGAGCCAAAACGCTCCGGCCCAACCGGCGGCAAGTCCGCAGCTGTCCCAGGCCGCGGGTCAATCCTCTTTTGACGGCTTGATACAACTTGCCGCAGCCGATCAGGTGGCGGAGGCGCCGGCCGGCGGCACGGAACCGCCGCCTATTTCGTCTCCCTACGGTGCCTATCTGGCGGGCATTGTGGCCGCCAACAATCGGGACTATTCCGTGGCGGCTGAATACATGCTGCACGCCTTAAGGGCTGATCCGGAAAATCTGGAATTGGCGGAAACGGTCTTCATGCTGGTGTCGGCCGACGGCCGCCGGGAAGATTCGGTGGAACTGGCCCAACAGCTCTTGGCCAAGCACCCCGACTTTGCCCTGGCCACCGTGATCCTGGCCGTCGATGCCGCCGAGCAGGAAGACTGGGAAAAAGCGGATGAGATCCTGGCGGGTTTGCCCGATCAGGGCCTCAGCTCTCTCTTGTCGCCGCTGCTGAGGGGCTGGATCGACGTGGCCAAGGGGGACGCGGATGGGGCCATGGACCGCATCGCCTCCCTGCAAAAGACCTCCGGTTTTGGCATGCTTTATGACCTGCACTACGCGGTCATGAACGACGTGGCCGGCCGCGTGGACCTGGCCCGTACCGGTTACGATCGGGCCTTGGGGACCGGCGCGGCGGCGACCCTGCGGCTGTCTTGGCTGAGCGGCAATTTTTTCGAACGGCAGGGCGATAACCAAAAGGCGGGGGAAATCTATGGCCGGTTTTTGGCCAACGCCAACGGTTCGACCCTGATGGAGCCCCTGCTGGAGCGGTCACAGCGCATGGGCGAGGATGTCACCCCCGCGGTGGCCTCGGCCAAGGAGGGCCTGGCCGAAGTGCTGTTCAACATCGCCAGTTTGCTGTCCCAGGAACGGGCGACCGACTTGGCCTTGATCTATGTGCGTCAGGCCTTGATCCTGCGGCCCGATTTCGACATGGCCCAGGTATTGCTGGGTGAGATCATGGAATCCCAAGGGCGCGGCCGGGAGGCGCTGGCCGCCTATCAAGACTTGTCCGACGAGTCGCCTTTCTCTTGGATGGTGGGCCTGCGGATCGCCGATCAGCTGCAAGATCTGGATCAGACGGACAATGCCCTGGTCGAGTTGGACCGCCTGGCCGCGGAACGACCGGATCACTATGAACCCCTGTTCCGCAAGGGCAATCTCCTGCGCTCCCAAGAGCGCTTTACCGAGGCCATCGACGCCTACAACGAGGCGGCCGAAAGGCTTGAAGAACTGGCGCCCCGTTATTGGTCCTTGCTTTATTTCCGTGGCATCGCCTTTGAGCGCTCCGACCAGTGGGCCCGCGCCGAGGAAGACTTTCTGCGCGCCCTGGACCTGGAGCCCGATCAGCCTTTTGTCATGAATTATCTGGCCTATTCCTGGGTGGAGCAGAATGTGCATCTGGACCGGGCCGAGGAAATGTTGATCCGGGCGGTGGAGCTGCGGCCGGACGATGGCTACATCGTGGATTCCCTGGGCTGGGCTTACTATCGCTTGGGCGATTACGAAAGCGCGGTCCACTACTTGGAAAAGGCGGTGGAACTGCGGCCCCAGGATTCGGTCATCAATGATCATCTGGGCGATGCCTATTGGCAGACGGACCGTCGCATGGAGGCCCGCTTTCAGTGGCGCCGGGCGCTGAGCTTGGACCCCGAAGATGATCAAGTTCCCTTGATCGAGGAAAAACTCGACAAGGGCCTCGAGCTGGCGCCGAAAAACATCTGATCCGTCAAGATGGCGCTGCACCACCTTGCCCCGGCCAAGGTCAACCTGACGCTCCAAATCACCGGCAAGCGGCCCGACGGCTATCACGAGCTGTGCTCCCTGGTGGCCTTTGCCGGCGTGGGCGATCTTTTGACCATCACCCCCGCCGAGGAGCTGAGCCTGGAAGTCTCCGGGTTTTTTGCCGGCGCCTTGTCGGGCGAGACCGACAACCTGGTGCTCCGCGCCGCCCGGGCTCTCAAAGAGGCCGCTGGCCTTGATCGAGGCGCTCATATCCATCTGGAAAAACGCTTGCCCCTTGCCGCGGGCATTGGCGGCGGCTCCAGCGACGCGGCGGCCACCCTGCTTGGCCTATGCCGCCTGTGGGACATGGCGCCACCCTTTGAGGACTTGGCCCGGCTCGCCCTATCCCTGGGCGCGGATGTGCCGGTGTGCTTGGCCGGCAAGGCCTGCGTCATGTCCGGCATTGGCGAAACCCTGACACCCACCGGGGATTTGCCCCAGTTGTCCCTGGTTTTGGTGAACCCCATGGTGCCCCTGGCCACGGGACCGGTTTTTGCCGCGCGAAAGGGCCCCTTTTCCCGGCCTCTGCGGTGGACCGGTCGGGAGGCGGGCCTGCCCGCCCTCTTGGCTTGCCTCCAGCAGGCGGGCAACGACTTGCAGGCCCCGGCGCG
>JANQKX010000200.1 GCA_028280915.1 Kiloniellaceae bacterium | reverse complement strand
CCCTCTGCGACGGCCGCTCGGTCGCGCCTGAGGATCTGGTGAAGAGCGAACGCCGGTCCAAGGAGCGGATCGGCGAAATCCTGCTGGCCCGCCACAACCCCCGGCACCGCTGGCTTTACTTCCCGGCCATGACCCCGGATGAGGTGCTGCTGATCAAGACCTTTGATTCCCGGGTGCCCGAGCGGGAGCCCTCGACCATCCACTGCGCCTTTGAAGACCCGGCCACGCCGCCCGGCGCCCTTCCCCGGCAAAGCATCGAGACCCGCAGTTTTGCCTTCTATTGAGGCCCCCGCCTCTCCCTGCAAAAGATAGCGGTCGCCAATCGGCGGGGCTTGGCTCTTTGACCGAATTGTTACACAATCCGCCGGCAGGCCGACTAACGGCTGCCGAGCGTCGGAGGAATTGGGTGTCATCAAAGAACAAATCGAAAAATAAGAGGCGAACATGCGCCAAACCAAAGAGCATGCCTATCTCCCGACCCTGAAATCCCAGTTGGCGGCGCGCCGGATCGGCCGGCGCGAGTTTTTGCGCAGCGCCACCTTGCTGGGCATGGGCGCGGCCGCCGCCTATGGCTGCGCGGGACAGTTGACCGGACAGCCCTTCGCCTGCCCGGCGCAAGCGGATCTGCCCCGTGGCGGCACCTTGAAACTGGGCATGCGCGTCACCGACATTTCCAGCCCCCATACCTACAGCTGGCTGTGGGACAGCAATATTACCCGGCAGGTGACCGAATACCTGACCCGCACCGGGCCGGATAACATCACCCGCCCCTCCTTGGTGGAGTCCTGGGAGCCAAGCGAGGACCTGCGCACCTGGACCCTCAACCTGCGGCCAGGCCTCAAGTGGCACAACGGCCGGGACTTCACCTCCGACGACGTGGTTTGGAACATCCGTCGAGTGCTGGACGACGCCACCGGCTCTTCCGTGCTGGGCCTGATGAAGGGCTACATGCTGGACCGTGCCGACGACGGCAGCTTCAGCCTGTGGGACGCCAACGCCATCGAGCGCATTGACGAAACGACCCTGCGCCTGAACTGCAAGGTGCCCCAGCTGGCGGTGCCGGAACACCTGTTCCACTACCCCTTCCTGATCATCGATCCGGAGGAAGACGGCCGCTTCGGCGTGGGCTCCAACGGCCTGGGCGCCTTTGACCTGGTGGACTTTACGGAAAACGATCGGGCCATTCTGCAAGCGCGGCGCGACTATTGGGGCGAGGGACCCCATGTGGACCGCCTGGAGTTCATCGACCTGGGCGATGATCCCACCGGGGAAATCAGCGCCATGGCGGCCCGCCGTCTGCACGGGGTGGACATCGTCGACATCATTCAGATAGAGGCCTTCAAGCTCATGCCCCACCTGCAGATGTACGAGGTTTCCACCGCCTCCACGGCCGTGGCCCGGGGTAAGGTGACACAAAAGCCCTTTGACGATCCACGGGTGCGTAAGGCCCTGCGCCTGGCGGTGGACAATAAGCTGATCCAAAGCCTGGTGCACGACGAGCGGGGCGAGCCGGCGGAGCACCACCATGTGAGCCCGGCCCATCCCGAATACGCCGGCCTGCCCTTCATGGCCCAGGATCAGGCCCAAGCCAAGGCCCTGCTCGCCGAAGCGGGATATGCAGAGGGCGTGGATCTGGGCACCATCGACTGCATCGCCTCGCCCAGTTGGCAGTTCAACGCGGTACAGGCCATGGTGGAGCAATGGCGCGCCATCGGCGCCCGCGCCCGCATCAACCTGCTGCCCTCGACGGAGTTCTGGAAGATCTGGGACAAAACCTCCTTCGGCTTCACCGGCTGGGTCCACCGCCCCCTGGGCATCATGACCCTAGGGCTGGGCTATCGCAGCGGGGTGCCGTGGAACGAGTCCGGCTACGACAATCCCGAATTCGATGCCCTTCTCACCGAGGCGGAAGGGCTGCTGGACATCAACGAGCGGCGCGAGGTCATGGCAAAGCTGCAGCGCCTTTTGCAAGAAGACGGACCGATCGTTCAGCCCTTGTGGCGCTCGGAACTGACCTTCATGGACAAGCGGGTCAAGGGGTTCCAGATGCACCCCAGTACCTACATTTTCGCCCATGAGCTCGCCTTGGAGAGCTAATCATGGCGTGATCGTTCGGAGGAGGCCGGCAACGTCTCCCCGTTTTGGAGAGACGTGACATGTTGCGCATGATCCCGATACGCGGTCGACTCTATTGCCTGCTGGCACTTTTGGTGGGCTCTCTGGCGGTCAGCAGTTGGTGCCTGATCGAACTGTCCCGCAGCCAAGGCGAGTTGATCGGCAAACAAGCGCAGAACATCGACCTCATCGTTGCCGTCGACGAAGCGGTGCAAACCTTCGGCAATTTGAAGTACTGGATCACCGATTACGCGGTCAGCCGGCGCAGTCTTTCTAAAAAGGAAGCCGAGGAAAACCGGGCCGAGCTGGACCGGCAGCTGGGTCAGCTGAGCGAGGTGGCGCCGCAAGCGGTCGCCGGCCTGAAAGATCAAGTGACCAAGCTGGTGGCCGCCAGCGAAGCCGCCGCCATCGCCCTGGCCGAGGGCAACCGGCTGGTCGGGAACGCGCGCATCGCTCAGGGCCGCAATCACATCCTGGCCGTGGATTCCCGCCTCTCCACCTTCGTCTCGGAAGTCCGCGCCGCGGGACTGGATCTGGCCGACCGGGCCACGGCCAGCGCGGCGCAAAGCATCAAGACCTCTGTCTGGATCGCGCTGGTCGTTTCCCTGGCGGCAAGTCTGCTCACCTGGTTCTTGGTCCGCTCCATCGTTACCCCGCTGCGCGGCCTGACCGCCGCCACGACCGCCATGGCAAACGGCGACATGGAGGTGACCATACCAAAAGAGGGACATGATGAAATCGGCGCCATGGCCCGCGTTCTGGCCCTGTTCCGGGATTCCGTCATCGGTCGCCGGCATGCCGAACGCCGGGAGGCCAATCTGCGCGAGGTCATCGAGAACATTTCCGAAGGCTTCGGTTTGTTCGACTCAAAGGACCGGCTCTATCTCTGCAACCGTGTGTTTCGCGAAACCGTCTATCCCATCAGCAAGACGGTCACCTCTGCGGAATTGGAAGATCAAGAGCTGACCTTCGAGCAGATCCTGCGTGGCTCGGTGGCGCGGGGAATCTTGAGCTTGCCCGCCGGTAAAACCGAAGAGTGGATTCAAAACCGGCTGGCCCGGCACCGGGACCCGCAAGGCCACTTCGTGGTGCAGCGCCAGGACGGCCATTGGATCATGATCACCGAGCACGTTACCCAAGATCAGGGCCGGGTGGTCATCTACAGCGACATCACGGAACTGAAACGGCACGAAGAGGCCCTGCAGCATCAGGCGCAGATCACCGAGCAGCTCTACGATGCGGTCATCGTGGTGAATTTGCAGGGCCGGATCTCCCACTGGAACCGCGCCGCCGAACGGATTTTCGGCTACCGCCGCGACGAGATGATCGGCAAGAGCACCCATCGTCTTTACAGCTCGACGAACGAGGCCAAACGCATTTCCGCCGAGATGCAAAAGGACATGGTGAGCAAGGGCCGCTGGATCGGCGAATGCATCAACCGGCGCA
>JANQKX010000618.1 GCA_028280915.1 Kiloniellaceae bacterium | reverse complement strand
AATGCCTTGAAGTGAATGCGACCACCTTCATGTTGTTCGCCGCAATCCTGTCCCTTTATCAAATCGGCCAAGCGTGGGCACCGCGGGGTCTTTTTCCGCAGGCGCCTGAACTGGGGACGCATGAACCGGCGGCGCGGCCACGGCTTGGCCGATTTGATAAAGGGACAGGATTGCGGCGAACAACATGAAGGTGGTCGCATTCACTTCAAGGCATTCTTCGAAAAAGTTCCTGGTCATCCGGGAAAGGCCAAAAAGGTTTTTGTCGAAAACCAACCCGCTGCAATAGAGCAGCCCGGCGAAAATCATCATCTTGCCGCTGCGGCAGCGCAGCCAGGTCAGAAAAAAGTGCCATGTTGGCCGCAAGCGGACCAGGACCAAAACCGCCATCGCGCCCCAGACCGCGGTCAGCCAGATGTACTTGGCCGGCGCGGTCAAAAGCGTGAAGACGACCCAGTATTGCGACAAGCGGCCGACCTCGATCTCACGGGTGAAGAAGCTGACGAAGAAGACGGCAAGCCCCAAATAAACCCTGCGCTCGCCGATGGTCTCGGCCCGCAGCGCCGCGGCACCGAACAGCAGCCCGCCCAGCGCCAGCTGAAAAGCCTGGACATTTTCCAGCATGCCGCTTTCCCGGCCGATACCGGGTCCGTAGACCAACGCGGCAGTCAAGACGGCCGTATTTGTGCAAACCCCGATAGAGAAAACGATCCAGACAAACTTGGTTTTTTCTTTTTCGATCTCAGCCCCCATAAACCAAACCCGTTTGCATAACACCCCTTGACCGGATTCGGCAAGCCGGGCCCTTGGTTTGGAATGCCCGTCTCTTTATTGTCCAGGTATTTTCAGTGACGAGAGGCGGCAGGAAAAATTTCCGCAGGAAGAAATGCCAGAGGAAAAAAGGCCCCAGAAAAAAGCCTCAGGAAAAAATGCCTGGGACGATCGTTCAACCTCTCTTGCATCGAACAAACCGTGCAACCCCGCGGCCGGGGATACGGACGTTTTACTCCCTTGTCTCCTGCCCTAGTGGCCGCCCCCGCCGAAAGCCGGTCCCGTCCGGTTTTTTTGACGACGACGATTTACTCCTGACAAACTTCGGTCAGTATGGGGCTTGTAGTCTGAACGGGTCGTTTGGCGGGCCGTCCCGTCGGACCACCGACAATGTCGATCAACCATCCCGAGCCCCCAAACCACAGGGAATACCGCCATGTCCGATCCGGGAAAGATCTTTCGCCAGCTCCACGAACAAGAGGGCCTGTTCATCATGCCCAATCCCTGGGACCGGGGATCGACCCGCATTCTGGCCGGCCTGGGCTTTCCGGCACTCGCCACTACCAGCGGCGGCATGGCCTATGCCCTGGGCCTGCGGGACGGCCAGGTGACCCCCGCCGACGTGCTGCGCCATTGCCGCGACATTCTAGCGGCAAGCCCCGTGCCCGTGACGGCCGATCTGGAAAAGGGCTTCGGCGATTCCCCGGAGTCGGTTTACGAGACCATCACCGCCGCCGCCGGGACCGGCCTGGCCGGCGGCTCCATCGAGGATTTTACCGGCGACCCCGCCGCCCCCATCTTCGACCGCAGCCTGGCGATGGAGCGCATCCAGGCCGCCTGCGCCGCCCGGGACAGCTTGTCCGACGATTTTGTCCTCACCGCCCGTTGCGACAACCTGCTCTGGGGCCTGCCCGGCCTGGACGCGGTCATCGACCGCCTCTCAGCCTATGAAGCCGCCGGCGCCGACGTGCTCTATGCCCCCTGGCTCAAGACCATGGAGCAGATCCGCGAGGTCTGCGCCGCCGTCGGCAAACCGGTCAACGTGGTGATCGAAGGCCCCGGCGCCCGGTTCACCGTGCCCGAGCTGGCCGAGGCCGGGGTCAAGCGGGTTTCCGTGGGCTCCCGCCTGGCTCAGCTGGCCTATGGGGGCTTGATCGCCGCGGCCCAGGAAATGCGCGGTCAGGGCCGCTTTACTTTCGCCGGGCAGGCAGAGGACTACGCCCTCATCGAATCCTTTTTCCCGGAAGAATATCCCGACAAAATCGGCCATTGATCGACTCGAAAGCAATGTGACAGTTTGCGGAAAGGCGTTTTGTCGGTTTTCTTTCGGGAGCAGGGCGATTTCCAAGATGAATCGCACCGATTTTGCGATCTGGTTCGGTTTGATATTGGCGGCAATGGTCGCGAGCCTGGCCGCGCTGGTGTGGTATGCGGCGCCAGGTGATGCCAGTCCCAGCCTGCAAAGCGAACGCCACATCGAGGAGAGCATCCTGACCGATGCCCTGGCCGAGGTGGACCGCCCCCTACTGAAGGAAAAGTTCACCGGCGATCTGGACGCCATCATCGGCCGCCGCGTGCTGCGCATTCTGGTCACTTACAACAAAACCAATTTTTTCATCGCCGACGGCCGGCCCCGGGGCTTCGAATATGAACTGCTGCAGCAATACAAGGCCTACCTAAAGACCCGGGTGAAGCCGCGCAGCTGGCCCACGGTTTTCATGTTCATCCCCGTGCCCTTCGATCAACTGCTCCCGGCGCTGGAAGAAGGGCGCGGCGACATCGCCGCCGCGGGCCTGACCATCACGCCGGAACGGCAGGAGCAGGTGGCCTTCACCGAGCCTTACCTGACCGGCGTGCGGGAAATCGTCGTCACCTCCAAGGCCGGCGCGGACATCACCTCACTGGACGATCTTTCCGGCCGCCAGGTCTACGTGGACATGAAGACCAGCTATGCCCAGTCCCTGGCGCGGCTCAACCAAGAATTCGCCACCCGGGGCCTGGCGCCCATCGACGTGGTTGCCGCAGATCCCTCATTGACCACCGAGGACATTTTGGAACTGGTGAACGCGGGGGTCGTCGACATCACCATCGCCGACAATCACATCGCCGAGATTTGGGCCGAAACCCTGCCCGCCATCATCATGCATCAGGACCTGGCGGTGCGCGAGGGTGGTCAGATCGCCTGGGCCGTGCGGAAGGACAATCCGGAGCTTTTGGCCAGTCTCAACCAGGTCATCGGTCAAATCGAAAAGGGCACCTTGATCGGCAACATGTTGTTCAAGGACTACTTCAAGAAAACCGACTGGATCGAAAGCCCCTTGGACGGGATCGCGGCGGAACGCCTGTTGCAGTTGGAGCCGGCTTTCCGCAAGTATGCCGAACTCTATGGTTTCGACTGGCTGGAAATCGCCGCCCTGGCCTATCAGGAATCCCGCCTGGACCCGGGGGCCAAAAGCAACCGGGGCGCCGTGGGCGTCATGCAGATCCTGCCCGACACGGCCAAGGGCGAGCCCATCCTCATTGCCGATATCGCCAAGACCGAGGCCAACGTGCACGCGGGAGTCAAGTATCTGGCCCATCTTCGCGATGATTATTTCAACGATCCCGGGCTGGATCAGGGGGCTCAGGTGGACTTTGCCCTGGCGGCCTACAACGCCGGCC
>JANQKX010000615.1 GCA_028280915.1 Kiloniellaceae bacterium | reverse complement strand
ACAATCAGGCGGGCCGCCGCATCCGCAAGGGCGAGGATGTGATCAATTTGAGCATCGGTGATCCGGATTTGTCCACGCCGCCGGAGATCGTCGATGTGGCGGTGGACAGCCTGCGGCGCGGCCGGACCCACTACGCCCACACCCTCGGCGATCCCGAGCTGCAAGAGGCCTTGGCCCGGACCTACAGCCGGGAATTGGGCCGGACCATTGCGCCGGACCAGGTGGCGGTGACGGCGGGGGCGCAAAATGCCCTTTTTGCCGCCTTGCTGTGTCTGATCGACCAGGGCGACGAGGTGATCGTGCCCGAGCCCACCTATGTGACCTATGAAGCGGTCATCGGCACCACCGGGGCGACGCAAGTGCCCGTGTCCCTGCGCCCGGAGAATCACTTTCACCTGGACCCGGCCGAGCTGGCCGCGGCGGTCACGCCCAAGACGCGGGCCATCGTGATCAACACGCCCCACAATCCCACCGGCGCGGTGATGACCCGCGCCGTCTTGGAAGAGGTGGCCAAGATCGCCCAGGCCCATGATCTTTGGGTGGTGGTGGACGAGGTCTATAGCAGCCTCACCTACGAGGGCGATCACTTTTTCATCGCGTCCCTGCCGGGCATGGCCGAGCGTTGCGTGATCGTGTCCAGTCTATCCAAGTCCTATGCCATGACCGGCTGGCGCCTGGGCTGGGTGGTGGGGCCGCCGGATCTGATCGGTCACTTGGACAACCTCTTGGGCTGCATGCTCTATGGTTCGCCGCCCTTTGTGCAGGACGCGGCCATCCATGCCTTGGAAAACGCGACTCAGCGGGTTTCCGAGATGCGCGAGATCTATCGCCGCCGCCGGGATTTTGTTTGCGGCCGCCTGGCCGCCATGCCCTTGATCGCCTATCACCGGCCCGAGGGCGGCATGTTCGCCATGATCGACGTGCGCGCAACCGGCATGAGCGGGCAGGATTTCGCCCTGGCCCTGCTGCGGGACGAGGGGCTGGCCCTACTGCCCGGTGAGGGTTTCGGGCCCAGCGCGGCCGGCCATGTGCGGCTCAGCCTGGTTTCCAAGGATGCCGATCTGGCCGCGGGCTGCGACCGCCTGCAGCGCTTCCTGGAGGGCCTGTCAAAAGGCCGTGGCGCCGCCGGTCCCAATGCCGCGTGAGCCCAGTTAAACGAACCCAACTTGAGATAAAACAGATGAGCAACAAAGAAATAACCTGCGGTCACGCCTTGGTGGAGCTTTTGCAGGCCTATGGCGTCGACATGGTATTTGGCATTCCCGGCGTACATACCCTGTCCCTCTACCGGGGCCTGGAGGCGGGCGGCATGCGCCACGTCCTGGTGCGCCACGAGCAGGGCGCCGGTTTCATGGCCGATGGCTATGCCCGGGCCACGGGCCGGCCCGGTGTTTGCTTTCTCATCACCGGTCCCGGCGTCACCAACGCGGCCACGCCCATCGGGCAGGCCTATTCGGACTCCATTCCCATGTTGGTGATCTCCTCGGTCAACGCCACCGGTGATCTCGTGCAGGCGGCCCCAGCCCTTGCCCAGATCGCCGGTGGCGTTAA
>JANQKX010000046.1 GCA_028280915.1 Kiloniellaceae bacterium | reverse complement strand
GGAACGGCCCGGAGCCTCGGATGTGGCGATGACAACGGCATTCGACGGGGTGCCCAAGTGCGTATCGGCACGGTCAAGCTCATATCCGGCCGCCCCGCCGCCGGCAAACCCCCTTTCCCCGAAGGTGACAGTTTCAATGCCCTCGAAAATCCAACTCACCTCATGGGCATAAGACGACTCACTGCGTCGATAACCGCTTGCTTGGAACTTTCCTTGGGCCGTGAAGCCAACACCCACCAGCTTTTGCGGCGGCCGGCCATTGTTTCGCCAAAGGCCTCCGTACGTGCCATCAAGGCTATGGTAATATTCACCCGGTTCCGAAATCCAGGATCTAATGCCATTCTCGTTGCGGCGGACCTCCAGCAATCCGGGCAATGCCGGGTGGACGGAGACCCGCCAATAAAACCCGTTCCCGCCCAGATACATGAGGCGGCCGCCGTTTTCCAAAAACTCGCTAATTGCCTCTAACGAGTTCTTGGTATGATATTCCGGGTGAGAGGTGGTCATCACGACCGAATATCGCGCCAAGCGCCAATCGCTGTTCTCCTCCAGCTCCTCGTCGGTGAGAAGATCAAAACCCAGCCCCAACTGGTCCAGCCAGCTTAGGAGATAAAAGTCGGCGCCGAAATGATGGACACCCGAGTGGGCGTGTCCTTCGGAAAAGGTCAGATAGTTGGGACGCAGATTGAGCAGGGGACGCAGTCGCGATGCATAGGAAGTACCGCTACCGTCCCGGTGCAGGTTGTAGGTCGACAGGCCGAATTGAGGGCACTGATCCGGCGTAAAGGATCTTGCCCCCCAAGCCTTCGCCTTCGCCATGTATTCTTCATCGTTGCTAACTCGTGCATGATTGCCATAGGCCATATAGGTGTAGGTGGGTATCACCACCGCGATCCGGTTTTGCGTGGTCTCCTGATCTGGGGTCACATAAAAGGGAATGACATCACTGGCCCTCTCGCAGGTGAGTTTCATGCCATAAACCGCGCTGCCGAGATCATTGGGGACCACGAAAGAAAAATCGCTTTCCCAGCCGGCGTCATAGATATCGTCGTCGTGGAAGTGAATGGCGCCATACTGCTCCGGTGCCTTTTGCCAGCACATTTCCTCGCCTGTCCAATTGGAGCCGGTCATGGCCCGGCCGGGCCCGTTGAGCAAATGGCCATGGAGTTGGAAGGGACCTCGATCACCGATGTCCATCGAGGAGATGTTTTGCGAGAAATCCCAATCGGCGAGAGGTTCGAAGGTCAGGCCAGAGGATCCAAGCGCTTCCATGTCAGTCACCGTCAAGGCTCGGTCGAAAACCCGCGGCCGCTCGATTTTGCCATTAAAAAAATGGGTCGCTTCGCCATCATGAAAGCCGGCGGCAAAACACATTGCGTTGTCGCCGAAATACCTGCCGCCTTGATCGATTGCCAGAGAGGTAACTTGCCCCGCGTCTCCAAAAATCTTGGAGATGGGAAAGTATCCGAGTTCCATCTGACCCAGATCCAAGTCCATGGAGAGCCAAATCCGGTACCAATGGCGGGCCTGTAGAGGCCTGTCCGACAAGGTTTCCCGTTTGCCGAGCCCCGGCGCGATGACCAGCAAGTGCCCGCGTTCATCCAAACCAAATGCATAGCCGGTTTGACGGGACGGGTCATGGTTTCCCATGACCACTTGAGCCTTGCCGGCAGCCGGAAGGCTCGGCCAAACAGTGGCGACGAAGGTGAACACGCGACTCATGGGCAATCGCCCGAAACCCTCTATCAGGCCGTATGACCCGAGGGAGAGTTTTTGAAAACGAGATGGAAACCTTCCATGGAAGACGTGGCTCAGGTCTTCCTCTTGCAACCCGGGACCATCAGGGTTGGGGTCCGCGTAAAGAGTCCTTGTCAGACAGGCCTCAAAAGGACTCTCGAATAGGCTGCTAACCTTGAATTCGATTTTTTCGCCAGGACCAACCGAAAGCCTATCAGAATACCCGACCAAAGGTATCTCACGAGGTTTCATGTGGGATCCTGAAAATATTGCCTCTGCCGGTCTAGGTTAGCGCGGCAGAGGCAAACAAGGCAAGTCAACGGGCTTGAGGTTGAAACTTAGTGTCCCAACCAGCCATTGACGCGGTCCTGGTTTTCCGCCACCCATTCCCGCGCGTACTCAGCCGGGTCCCGTTCATCCACCGCGATGGCGGACGACCAGTCATTCACGATTTGGGTGCCAAACTCCACATTGTTTAGCAAGGAAACCAAATTCGGTGCCGCCGTCTCAAGCCGTTTCGAATAGGCAATGTGGGAACTGACCGGAGGAAAAGAGGTCTCCACATAGGAGTTTTCGTACCAATTCGGGTCTTCGGATGCATCCACCGGCTTCCATTTTTCCGGGTCGTGCGCTGGCTCTTCCAAGATGGCCAGTTCGTGCATGCCGAAGATGTGATGGGGCAGATAGCAAGCCCAAACCACCACGTTGCCGGCCTTGGCGTCCGCATCGATCTGGGCCAGCACCACGTTTTCCTCGCTGACCGTGAGTTCGTAAAGGTCCGCAAAACCGTAGTCCCGGGCCCGCACCTTGTGAATATTGGTCGAGGCCCAGCCTGGGGCGCCGACCCAGATTTCACCCTTGCCGTCCCCGTTTCTATCGGTCAACTGCACGATCTCCGGCTTGGTCAGGTCGTAGACGGACGCAAGGCCGTATTTATCCTTGGCCGCCTGGGTCGTACAGAAACCATCCATGGCGTCGAAGGTTTTCCCGGTCAGGGCGACCGTACCTTTTTCATTCACATATTCATCTACCAAGCCCTGATTGTTCGGCAGCCAGACATCAGGATGAACGTCCACTTCTCCCGCGCCTTGGTCCATGGCCTTAAAGAACACCGGATGATTGCCGGGAACGAATTCCACCTCCATGCCGTAGTTGTCTTCGGCGATCACCTTTAGGACATTGGTGATGACCTTGGCATAGGCCCAGTTCGGCTGACCGATGACTATCTTTTCCGCCGACTGAGCGGCTGTCGCCGTCAAGAGCGTCCCCGCCAATGCGATGGCCGTTGCAATGTTTGAAGTCTTATTCATGAATACATCCTCCTCTGTTTTGTGACGACTCAATTGTCCGAAAGCCGTCTTGGTTAAACTTGTTTGCTGGGATTGGATCGGCCTTGGACAATGCGATCCAAGATCATGGCGCAGAGCAAAATGGCGATACCCGCCAAGACGCCTTTGCCCTCGTTGGCATAGGTCAAGGCGTCGAGGACTTCTTCGCCCAGGCCCTTGGCGCCGATGAGCGAGGCCACGACGACCATGGACAAGCACATCAGAATGGTTTGGTTGACCCCGGCCATGATGGACGGCATGGCCAAAGGCAGGTCGACCTTGAAAAGCAGATAGGATTTGGACGCGCCGAAGGCCGCGGCCGCTTCACGGACATGGGCCGGCACACCGTGTAGTCCCAGAACCGTGAGACGCACCACCGGTGGCATGCCAAAAACAATGGTCGCGATGATCCCCGGTGGCTTGCCGATGCCAAAAAACGCGATCACCGGGATCAGGTAAACAAAGGACGGCATGGTCTGCATGAGATCCAGAACGGGCCGCACAAAGGCATAGACCGAGCTTTTGCGAGCGCAGAGGATTCCCAGTGGAATGCCGATGAGCAAGCAAAGGATGGCGGCGGAGCCCAACAGGGCAACGGTCACCATGCTCTTTTCCCAGAACCCGAGGATCAGCAGATAGGTCAAGGCGCAGATGGTAAAGATGGCAACCCTGGGCCCGGCCAGTTTCAGCGCCAGCATAAAAATCGCACCGGCCACGATCGGCCAGGGTGTGCCGACCAGAAGCAGCTCCATGGCGTCCAAAAGGCCTCTGATGCCGGCCGTGATGCCGACGAAAAACTGGGCCCCGGCCTCTGTCATGCTTTGGAATAGGTCGTCGATGAATACTTCGGCGCCCCGCCGCCAGCTCCGGTCGGCTGGAAAGGCGACCAGCCATTCCGGTACGGAGGTCAGTGTGAAGCGGGCGACGGTCAGCACATAGGCACTGAGGGCAAAGGTCACCGCCGCGATGCCGCGCCATAACCCTAGGCCGGCCGGACGGGACTTGTCCGCCTGCCACTTGTCGTACTGGCGGTTAAGGGCGGCATTGGCCAGCGATCCTTCGATGACCTTGATGACGATCAAAAGGGCCAAGCTCAAGACGATCAAGGTCGGGCCGAAGGTGGCGATACCGTCGGCTTTGGCAAGGGATTGGGCCGCGGCTGCCTCCAAGGCACCGGCTGATTCCGAGAGGGTTGAGGCGTTGTCCGCCCCCGATGCCAAGGCCTCCTCGGCCTCGCCGCGCCGCTTGACCGCGCTCTCCTGCAGCCGGGCGGCCCGGGCATATTCTTCGGCGCCCAAGTTGGCGAACAGGCCCCGGCACAGCTGAACCAGGGCAAAGGTTTCGACGATCAGCAGGCCCCAAAAGGCGCCCCATAGGTTTCGCGCGCCGTACCAGATGGGCCCGAAGGCCGCCGCCGCCAGGTTAAAGCTCCACACAAAGCGGGGGGAGGCGTCCAACCTGGCAAACGCGCGACGGTAGTAGTCGGAATTGCTCCATACGAACTGGGAAACATCGTCCGTCTTTTGTGCTGGCCGCCGGCCGGTCATGACGTGTTCAAGGGCCATTTTCAGTGCCTCCCTGGGGCCGTGCCTCCCTGAATCCCACGCAGGAGATCCGACGTGGTGATGACCCCCACTTTGGCGTGGTCCGCGTTGCGGATGACGATCGGGCCGTCGTTGCGCACGGCCACATCGATCAAGGCATTCAAATCGGCTGTGTCCGGCATGGTCGGTGCCTGGCTCAAGTCGCCGCCTTCCTCCCCGTGGGCCTCAAAGGGCGCCATGATGCTGTGGGCATAAACCAGTTTCAGACGGGATATGCCGGCGACGAAGTCAGCCACATAGTCATCGGCCGGCTTGGTCACGATTTCCTCGGGGCTGCCCGTTTGAACCAAAATGCCGTCTTTCATGATGGCGATGCGGTGGCCGATGCGGATGGCCTCGTCCAGATCGTGGGTGATGAAGACGGTGGTTTTGTGGGTCGCCTCCGACAGGCGGATAAACTCGTCCTGCAGCTGGCGCCGGATGAGGGGGTCCAGGGCGCTGAAGGGCTCGTCCATCAGCAAGATATCGGGGTCCGCCGCCATGGCCCGCGCCAGCCCGACGCGCTGCTGCATGCCGCCCGACAGCTCGTGGGCGTAATAGTGTTCCCAGCCGCTCAGCTCCACCAGCGCCAGGGCCCGCTCGGCAATCTGCCGCCGGTCCCGCCGGCACAGTCCCTTCACATCCAGGGGCAGCGCCACGTTGTCGACGACGGTGCGGTGGGGCATCAAGGCAATGTTCTGAAACACCATGCCGATTTTTTCCGCCCGCAGCTGGCGCAGCTCCTTTTCGCTCTTTTTGAGGACATCCTCGCCATTGATGAGGATCTGGCCCGAGGTGGGCTCCAAAAGCCGGTTGATGTGTCTCACCAACGTCGATTTCCCGCTGCCCGATAGACCCATGATGCAAAAGATCTTCCCCGGCTCGACGGAAAAGCTCGCATTCTGCACGCCGATGACGGCGCCAAACTGTTCCAGCACCTGGGCTTTGCTCAATCCGCCCGATTGGGCCGCCTCCAAAGCTTCCAGCGGGCGGTTGCCAAAAACCTTCCACACATGTCGCAGCTCGATCGGCGAGGCTGTCATTGAATTGGTTTGGCCATTGTTTTGGGCATCAAAGTATCTAGCGTCATCGCCGAGGGCCTGTTCTATCGGGGGCCTGTTCCGCCGCAGGGATTTTTGACTCGGCTGTGAGACGCGCCGGGTTCCCTATTGCCAAACAACTTAGGCGAATTTGCCCGCGGGCCGGGGAGAAAAAATCTCAGCTGTTTTGAGAAAAACTAATGGCAAACTAACTGATGAATCTATTGCCGGGCTTCTCGGATCAGCCAGCGGGTCAGGAAAGTCAGGTTGGCGTTGGTTTTGCGGGCGCTGGGACTTCTCAGGAAAAACCCATAGCCTTCCAAAGAGGTTGAAAATGGGCAGACGATGGTGCCGTTCTTCAATTCTTCCTCGAACAAGGAGGGGCAGATAAGGGCAAAGCCCTCGCCGGCCATCATGGCTTGAAAGCGGACGCTGGCGTCTTCATAGAACTCGTAAAACTTAGGCGCCAAGCCGGGCACGCCGGCCGCCGTCAACCATTCGGGCCACAGGGATTTGTCGTCACCCTCCAACAGGCTGTGATTGATGAGCATCTGCGGGGCCATTTTTGGGCTGTCGCCTTTCAGCACCGTGGCGGCGCAGGCGGGGGTCAGGCAGCCGTCGAACAGCAGCTGGTCGTCTTTTCCCGCCTCACTTTTGTGCAGCCAGAGGATCGCCAGGCTCAGGCGGCTATTGGAAAAATCCGGCTCCTTGGTGGTGTGGAAAAACTCCAGGGTAAACTTGGGCCGCAAGCGCCAGAATCGCGGCAGGCGCGGGGTCAGCCAGCGGGCGGCGAATTGGGACGTGGTGGACAAGCCGATTGAACTGGAGGCCGTGACGGACACAACGTTGGACACGGCCTCGTCGATCAGCTTGAAGGCCGTACCCAGGTTCTGGCACAACAATTCCCCTTCATAGGTCAGGGACAAGCCTTGCTTTGTCTTCTTGACCAGTTCCACGCCAAAGAATTTTTCCAAATTCTTGATCTGGTGGCTGACCGCCGAGGGGGTGACGTGGAGTTCGTTGGCCGCACCGACAATGGTGAGATGTCTGGAGACAGCCTCGAAAGCGCGCAGCCCATTAAGCGGTGACAACATAATCGAAAAAAACGCCAGAACCCATCCGATCAGGCTCTTTACCATGAATGGCCCCAGACGTCACTAGAGGGGGGCGTCACCAGAAGGGGCCGTCGGAGGGCCGGATCAAAGGGCTACAAAAGATCCTCGCGGGCAAGATCTCCTTGCGTTGCCTCAATGCTCTCGCGGAGCGTGTCAAAAATGAAATCGATGTCTTCCCGTTTCAGCGTAAGGGGCGGCGAGAGGATGTTGAGGTGGCCGCCCGGCCGAATGATCAGCCCTCTGTCCCGGGCGTGTTTGGCGATGCGCTGGCCGATGCCGACCGGGGCGGGAAACAGCGCCTTGGTCTTTTTATCGGCTACGTTCTCGATCGCGAACATGAAGCCCGCGCCGCGCACGTCACCGACGATGTCCAGATCCAATAGGGAGTCCAACTTGGACTTCAGGTAGGGCGAAAGCGCTTGCACGTTCTCTGGAATGCGTTCCCGTTCCATGATGTCAATGTTGGCCAGGGCCGCGGCACAGCAAACCGGGTGCTCCGCATAGGTGAAACCGTGGGTGAAGGTGGCGCC
Source organism: Kiloniellaceae bacterium (assembly GCA_028280915.1). Classification (GTDB taxonomy): domain Bacteria; phylum Pseudomonadota; class Alphaproteobacteria; order Kiloniellales; family Kiloniellaceae; genus JANQKX01. Next base: position 14,343 of record JANQKX010000046.1, on the reverse strand, counting down.
CTCGGCGACCGGCGTTTGCAAGGCATCCATGATTTGGCTGGAAATGATCGTGGCGCCCAACGGCAGATAACCCGAGGTCAAGCCCTTGGCGCAGCTAATGATATCGGGCGCCATCTCAAAAACCGCATCGGAGGCGAAGTATTCGCCGATACGCCCGAACCCGGTCACCACTTCATCCGCCACGATGATGATATCGTTTTCCTTGCAGATCTCGGCAATCCGGCTGAAGTACCCCGGGGGCGGGACCAGGACGCCCCCCATGCCCATGACGGGTTCGGCATAAAAACAGGCGATCTTTTCCGGCCCGATCGATTTGACTGTTTCGGCGAATTCGTCCACCAGAAAGTCGCTGAAGGCCTGGCCTTGCAGGTTTTGCGGATTGCGGTACTCGTAAGGGGCCGAAACATAGCGGGTGCCCACATCGGGCAGGTCAAAGCCCACCTTGTTTTGCGCGATGCCGCAAATGGAAGCGGAGGCCGAGGTGCTGCCGTGATAGGCATCGACCCGGCTGAGGATTTGCTTTTTGTCAGGCCGGCCGGTGGTGTTGAAATAAAGCTGGATCAGCCGCAAAGCCGCGTCGTTGGCCGTTGACCCGCCGGCGGAAAAGAGCACGTGATCCAGATCCCCCGGGGCCAACTGGGCAACCTTGGCGGTCAGCTGCGCCGCCGGCGGCGAGGTGGTGGCCCGGAAGGGGTTGGCAAAGGGCAGGCGCCGGGCCTGGGCGGCAATGGCATCGACAATCTCGTCCCGCCCGTAGCCCACGTTGACGCACCAAACCCCGCCCATGGCATCCAGCAGCCGATTGCCGTTAATATCGGTGACATAAAGCCCGTCGGCCTCGACCAGGATTTCCGACCCTTGGTCACGGAAGTTAGAATAGTCGGTCCAGCCATGCACCGCGTGCAGACGGTCTTTGTTCCAAAGGTCGTCCTGATCGTAGATGGCATTGCTTTTCATTTGAAATGAGACCTTTTCTGATCGAATTGAATTGCCCCGTGCACCGAAAGGTTGGGAAGATTTGCCCAAACAGCCCTGCACAGCCCCGTTTGGCCACGGCGGTCAGTCTATCTCACGATGAGGAGCGTTAAAAAGGTAGGATTTCTCATGAGACATTAGGATACTTCAGCATTGAAGGCCGTGGTGTCGTCGTCCTGCTACCCAGGAGATGGGGCGCGCGTTGCCCTGGATTGACAACACCGGATTGATCTCGCTCAAGAAGTCGTCGGTCCGTCGTCGCAAGCCTTCCGTGATCCGGGATTGCCATGCCACTCAGGGAAAAACTATTATTTTTCGGGCCTTAAGGGAGAAGGTTTTGCTTGGTTCTCAAGGTATCCAAACCTATTCTGGCGGCTTTACGAAAAAGGGGATCGATGAACCCACAGGCCAAAAAAATTCTGATCGTGGAGGATTCCCCCACCACGTCCGAGATGTTCGGGGCCTTTTTATCCGGCGCCGGCTATGGGGTGCGGCAGGTCGACACGGGCCGCAAGGCCCTGGCGGCGACGGAAAGTCCGGACTTTGACCTGATGCTTCTGGATTTGGCCTTGCCGGACATGGACGGCATTGAAATCCTGCAAGAGCTTGAAGCGCGCAGGCTTAACCTGCCTTCCATTGTGATCACAGGCAACGGCTCGGTACGGCGGGCGGTGGAGGCCATGCGTCTGGGGGCCATGGACTTCATCATGAAACCCTGCAGCCTGGAAAAACTGGGCCAATCCGTTGAATCCGCCTTGGCCCGCCGCGCCCTCGGCCGTCCGGCGCTGGAGGGGGGCGGTGAAAAGGCGCCGGCGTCGACGTCGCGAGGACCGAGTGGTTTTTTGGGCCAGTCGCCGGCCATGCAGAACGTCTTCACTCTGATCGAACGGGCGGCCCAGTCCCAAGCCTCCATTTTCATCACCGGCGAATCCGGGACGGGTAAGGAGCTTTGCGCCCAGGCGATCCATGACAGCAGCAGCCGGCGCAACGGACCTTTCGTGGCGCTTAACTGTGCCGCCATTCCCCGCGAACTCATGGAATCCGAGGTCTTCGGCCACCGCAGAGGCGCCTTTACCGGCGCCCAGACGGACTACCAGGGGGCCGCGTCGAGGGCCGACGGCGGCACCTTTTTTCTCGACGAGATCTGCGAGATGCGGCTGGATCTGCAAGCCAAGCTGTTGCGCTTCATCCAGGCCGGTTCCTTCAAGCGCTTGGGGGACACGACGGAGAGGTTTGTAGACCTGCGGTTTATCTGCGCCACCAACCGGAACCCCTTGGAAGAGGTCCGGGCCGGCCGATTTCGTGAGGATCTCTACTATCGGCTTTTCGTCGTGCCGATTCACATGCCGCCCCTAAGGGAGAGACGCAGCGATATCATCTTGTTGGCCGAGCGTTTCTTGAACGACTACGGCGCTGTGGAAAAAAAGCGGTTTCGGGGGTTTGATCCGGAGGCGCGCCGGGCCATCGCAAGCTATCCTTGGCCGGGCAATGTACGGCAGCTGGAAAACACCATTCGCCAGATCGTGGTGCTGAACGATGGGGAGACGGTGAGCCAAGACATGTTGCCCCTGTCCCTGCGCGCGGCCCCTCGATCCGAGCGTTCCATTCTCCCGGAAACCGCTGGAGAGGCGGGGGAAGGCCCCGGGGCCCCGCTGGACTCCCTCCTGATCCGGCCCTTGGACGAGTTGGACATCATGGCCATCGACGCCGCCCTGGCAAAATTCGACGGCAATGTGAGCCGGGCGGCGCGGGCCTTGGACATTTCCACCTCGACCATTTATCGCAAAAAACAGGCCTGGGAAAAGCGTCAGCGCTAAGCCCGCCGGGTCGTCGGGTCGCCGGCACCGATGCTCTGATCGGATCGGGAAGCTGAGGCAAATAAACCATCTAAAATTTCGTAATCTTTCCCTGTAAGGCACCGGCGCTGGCACCGCTGACTGTTTCATTCTGCAGCACGGCCGCTGCAAATTGCAGCGATCGTTGGCTCATTTCGCCATATGCCCGTTTTCGGAGGCACTAAAATCATTTAAAGTCAGTTGCTTATGGAATTGGCCCGCGGCTTGCGTCCGCCTATTGGTCCGAGCACCGGTTCAGGCCCTTTTGTTTTGGCGGCAGCGGTGGAATCCTATGCATTATCCAAAGACGATGTCCCACGACTGCGGAGTGGAAAAGCGATGAAAGTGACGGCCGGCCTTTTGGGTGCATTGAGCCTTTTGAATCTCTTGCTGATTGCGCCGGTTTGGGCGCAGGAGCCCGATTTGCAGGTTTCGGGGAACATCGGACAGGGCGCCACGGATTTGGCGATCGAGGACTTGCAGGCGATCGGTGTGAGCGAAGTGCGCACGACCACGCCATGGACCACCGGTGTCAAGACCTTCAAAGGGGTGCTCGCCCGGGATCTGATGGCCTATCTGCAAGCCACGGGCGACGTGGTGACCGCCGCCGCGGTTAACGACTATAGTGCCGTCATCCCGCTGTCGGACTTCAGCCGCTACGACGTGCTGATCGCCTGGGAGATGGAGGGCCGGCGCTTGAGCCTGCGCGACAAGGGACCCTTGTGGATTGTCTATCCCCTGGATCAAAATCCCGAGGTGGGTAAAAAAGAAGTTCAAGGCCGCTGGGTCTGGCAACTAAACCGCCTGGAAGTTCAATAGGGCCGGTCTTGGACGTATGATAAAAAACCGTATCCTGCTTTTTGGCCTGGTTGCCTTCGGTATGCTGATCGTTTTGGCGATCAGCGTGCTGGTGGGGCTGAACGCCATTTCGGACAAGCGTACTCAGATTTTTAAGTTCGAGGCGGACAACATGGTTTGGAGCGTTGGCCAGCTGCAACGCGAAACCATGGTGACGCTCTTGGCCCTGAAGGAGCAGACCAGGGGATCCACCAACTTTGCCCAGCGTTTCGACATTCTATGGAGCCGTTTGGCGCTTCTGGAGCAGGGCGAGGTCGGGCGGGAGGTCGGCGATCTGGCCGGCGGGCCGGCGACGGTGGTGCTGGTTCGCGGCGTCTTGGACTTGATCGACGGCGACTTGCCGGCGATCAAGGAGGGAGACCGGCAGGCCATTGAAAGGGCTGAGGAAAGCCTGAGCGCCCTGCTGCCCGCGCTGCAGGCCCTGTCGGTGGAGGCGGTCGCCTATCAGCACCGCCTGATCGACGAACTGCAGAGCAATATCGAGGAACTGGTTTGGTACCTGGGCTTTTCGTTCTTTGGCGTCATGATCAGCGGGATCGCCCTGGCCGGTTACATCTATTGGCAGCTTTTCGCGCGGTTGAAGGACCTGCGCTGGCAGGAGGCTTTCCGCCGTTCGGTGGCCGAAACGGCCTTTGATAGTGTCATCACGGTGGATGAATCGGGCCAGATCATCGACTTCAATCCGGCGGCGGAAAAGACCTTGTTGTTCAAGAGCGACCAGATCCTGGGCCGGTCCCTGGCGGAGACCATCATCCCGGAGCGGCACCGCGCGGCCCACGAGAAAGGCATGGCCCGCTATCTGCGGACCGGTGTGACGAAGGTCCTCGGCAAGCGCATCGAAATCGAGGCCGTTCGCGCCGATGGCAAGGAGATCCCGGTGGAGCTCTCGGTTTCAGGGATCAAAGTGGACCGCCGACAATACTTCACCGCCTACCTGCGGGATATCTCAAAACGGGTGGAACGGGACAACGAGCTTTTGGCGGCCAAGGAAGCCGCGGAGGAGGGCAGCCGGGTCAAATCCAAATTCCTGGCCATGATGAGCCACGAAATCCGCACGCCCCTCAACGGGGTCTTGGGCGCCATCGGGCTTTTGGACATGAAAAAGATGTCCCCGGCGGACCGGTCCTATGTGGGCCTGGCCCGGGAATCGGCGAAGAACCTTTTGGCCCTGATCAACACCATCTTGGACTTTTCCAAGCTGGAAGCGGGCAAGCTGGATTTGGAAACCTCGTGTTTTGATACCTCTCAGATTGTCGAAACCGTTGTGCAACTATTGTCCTCGCAAGCGGAAGAAAAGGGCATTCTCCTGTGGTCCGAGTTGTCACCGGAATTGCCGCAGCTTTTGGTCGGCGATCAGATCAGAATTCAGCAGGTGCTTTCGAACCTGGCCAGCAACGCGGTGAAATTCACCTATCACGGTGGCGTGACCATCCGGCTCGGGCTCGTCGCCTCGGATGATAAGACCGCGCGCATTCGCTTCGAGATCGAAGATACCGGCGTCGGTATCGATGTGGACGATCAGGAGAAACTATTCGAGGAGTTCTGGGCCAAACCGCAAAGCAAGGCCAGTACGATGGGGTCTTCCGGGCTGGGCCTGGCGATCAGCCAGCACCTGGTCCATATGATGTCCGGGCAGATCGGATTTGAGAGTTCGCCGGGCGAGGGCAGCCTTTTTTGGTTTGAGGTGCCCCTTAGACTGCCCGCCGTGGACCAACTGCCCCGCGGGGTCGTCGACGGAGGGGCGCCGGTGACCGGGGCCCGGAATCGTCGTCAGGTGAGCTTTTCCGGCCGGGTCTTGGTCGCCGAGGACAATCCCACCAATCAGCTGATCGTGCGGGCCATGTTGGACCGCCTGGGCCTGCAGGTGGAGATGGTCGGAGATGGGCAGGAAGCGATTAACGCGGTGCGCAGCCGTCCCTTTGACGTGATCTTCATGGACATTGCCATGCCGGAAATGGATGGCATGGAAGCCACCGCCGCCATTCGGGCCCTGCCGGGTCCCGAGGCCAAAACCCCCATCATCGCCATGACGGCCTATGTCATGCGCGGTGACCGGGAACGCATTTTGTCGCACGGCCTTGACGACTTCGTGGGCAAGCCCTTGAGCCGGGCGGATCTTATCGAAACCTTGTCCCGTTGGCTGGACCCCGGCACGGCTGTTCGTGTGCCTGATGGAACGGGCTGCCGCGCCGAACAAAAACCGGTATTCGAGCCCGCCGCGCTCGACGAACTGACGGCCAATGTGGGGCGCGACCGTGTGGTAACCATACTCAACACCTATTTGACCGAACTCGAAGGCCGCACGGCTGCCATTAATCAGGCGTTTCAGGATTCGGACCTGGAAAGGATCGCCAAGGAAGCCCATCCACTGAAGAGCAGTTCGGCGGGCGTGGGGGCCCTGCGCATGGGCGAGTTTGCCGCCCATGTGGAAGCGGCCGCCCGCGAAGGGGATTGCGCGTCCTTGGACAGGATGGTCGCCAAGGCACCGGTGTTTGTTCTCGAAACGCGCACCAAAGTGGAAACGGTGATGCGCGACCTCAAGAACGGCTGAGCGCTCCTCTTAATCGAGCCCATTTAGCCAGTCGGTGCCGGAAACAGGTCGGTGCCGGGGACAGGACAGACCGGCTCCTGACGGGCAATCCGCACCAATTTACGGGGTATCGCAGGCCGGATCGAGCTGATAATCTAGCCCCGATTCCACCTGAAACGACAGATACCTGAGACAAAAGAAGAGCGAGATGACTGACCTAGCGGACTGGATGCAAGACTTGAAGCAAATGCGCGATGAATTGCGCTTGCAACTGCACCTCGGTGCCAAGGAAGCCGAAGATGAATGGGACGGTCTCATGCGCGATTGGGACGCCTTCCTGACCCGATCCCAGTTCGACAAATCCGCCGAGGAAGTGGGAGAAGCCGCGCGCGAACTGGGCCTTAGGATGAAGGAGGCCTATGATCGGATGAAAAAGGCGGGTGAGTGACGCCAAGGGCCTTTTCCGGTTCGACAGGCGGTGCGTGAGGCCGTTGGCGGGGCCGTCCCGGCGCCCCTATGGTTTTCGTCATGACAGCTTCCTTCGGTTTGCCGCGCCAGCTTCTATGCGAACAATCAACAAGGGGATAAAAGCGGATGGCGACCAAAGCCGAACTGGAAGCGGAACTGGCCGTTCTGAGGGCACAGCTGGCGGAAGAAGACCCCGTTCCCCCTTCCGATCAGGATAAATCTGCCCCGGATGGTGAAAACAGCACCGCAAACACGGGGCCGGACGAAGCGTCCACTGGTACAGAATCCCAGGGCACAACATCCCAGGGCGAAACATCCCAGGACGCAGATCACCCGATCCTGGATCGGCTTCTGTCGGGTCAAACGCCCCACGCCGAGGATATCAAGGCGATTTTGGAACAGCTGTCACAAGAACTCGGCGATTTGCCGAAGGAAAAGCCCGTGCTGACGGCCTTGGCGGCTTTCGCCCTTGGGGTGCTGGTCGGGCGGATGACGAAATGAGGAGGCAGGGATGAGCCTTAGGCTGGGTCGCGACATTAAGCACGCCGGCAACCGGATAAGCCGCAACGCGCACATTGCCCTGCGCGCGGAGGGGCTCATCGCGCGCCGCCGGCTGTCCGTCATGCGCACGCAGACCGGTTTGATGCTGGCTGCCGGCCTGGTTGCCGGGATCGGCCTCGTCATGTTGAACGTGGCCGCGTTTTACTGGCTGAGCGCAGCCTACGGCAACGGGGCGGCCGCGGCGATCGTATCGGGCGTGAACTTCCTGCTGGCCCTGGTCCTTGCCGTTGGGGCAGCCCGTATCAATGTGGAAAAAGAGCTGGAGCCGGCGATCGAGGTGCGTGATCTGGCCATTGAAGATATCAAGGCGGAAATCGGCGACGCCGTGGCCGAGGTACAGGATGTGGCCGAAAACGTCCGCAAACTGGCCCGCGCCCCTCTGGGCGCGGCCGGATCGGGCCTTCTCGCCGCGCTGCTTTCCTTGCTCGCCAATGTGGCCAAGAAATAAACCGCCCGCCAGCGCAGTCGGGAAGGGCCCCTACCAAGGTTCTCGGGAGGTCATGGGAACGGTTTAAACGGCGGGGAGGGGGCGACCGCCTCAGCTTGCTCTGGAAGTCTCTTTTGGGGAAGTCTCTTTTTGAGAGGTGTCCCTTTTCGGCAGGGCGACGCGGAAGAACCGCTTCACGTCCTCGGTAATGGCGAGCAGCACCGGCACGAAGACCAGCATGAGAACGGTGGAAAAAAGCTCTCCAAAGGCCAGCGAGGTGGCGGCGGGGATCAGGTACTGGGCCTGTTCCGATGTCTCCATCAGCAAGGGCGTCAGGCCGATGACGGTGGTGGCGGTGGTGAGAAAGATCGCCCGATAGCGCCCGGTGGCGGCCGCGATGATGGCATCGTCCACCGGCAGTCCCTCCTTGATGGCCTGGTTGTAGCGGGTGACCAGCACCAGGCTGTCGTTGATCACCACGCCGCTGAGCGCCAGCATGCCGAAGAACGATAGGACCGACAATTCGATCCCCATGATCAGATGCCCGATCGCCGCGCCGATGAAGCCGAAGGGGACGATGGCAAGGATCAGCACCGGCTGCCAATAGGATTTGAGCGGTATGGCCATGAGGACAAAAATCATCACCGTGGCAATCAAAAGCGCCCGCTTCATGCCCTCTTGTATTTCTCCGATCTCCTCGATCTCGCCGGCCTTTTCCAAGCGCACACCGGGGTAGTACTTGGGCATTTCGGGCACGAAATAATAATCCACCGCCCAGCCCAGGTCTTCGGGTGAGATGATGGACCGGTCCACCGACGCGGCAATCGTATTGACCAGTTGGCCGTTTTCCCGGTTGATGGTCTCGGGCACATAGCTGCCGGTGATCTCGGCAACGGAGCGGAGGGGAATCCATTCCCCGGTCTTGCTGCGCAGCCGGCTGTCCAGAAGGTCATCGTAAGTGTTCCGCGCCGTGCCGGAATTCTGCACGATCACCCGCACTTCGGTGCTGTCACGCCTGATCTTGTGCACTTCGGCCCCGCCGAAGGCATTGCCGATCTGCCGGGCGAGCGTTTCCTGGTCTAAGCCCAGATGGCGCGCCTCCGGCTTGACCCGGATCTCCAATTGAGGTTGCCCGGGGGCCAGTGTTTCCCGAATATTGTGGACCCCGTCCACTTCGGCCAGAAAGTCAATCAGGTCCTTGCTGGCTTGCTTAAGGTATTCGGCGTCCTTTGCCAGCAGGTTGAGGCGGAAGCCGCCGCCCAGATCCTCGGTCGCCGTGAACTGAAGCTCCGTTGTACCCTCGGGCCGCCCGGTCCGGCTGCGCCATTCGCCCATGATGTCCAGAATCGCCGCGTTTTCCCGCTGGGCCACCGGCGTGAGTTCCGCATAGAGCTGTGCCGAGGTGGCGCTGGAAATGATCAAGAACATGGTTCGGATCGGCGGTTCCGACAATTCGGCTTGCGCGTAGACTTCCTGGTTCACTTCCTCGCCGATACTTTGGATGCGCTCGATGTTTTTCTTCGTCAGCGGAAAGGGCGCGCGGGCATCCATCTCCAGGTTGATGGAAATGATTTGCCCCGGCACGTCGGGGAAGAACACGGTCTTGATCTTTCCCAGGCCGATGAGGCCAAGTCCGAACAGACCGGCCGACACAAAAATGATCAGCGCCGCATAACGATGGCGGATCGCCCCGACGAGCAAGGGGGTATAGAGGGTGTCCCGGGTCCACTGCAACGCGCTTTGGGCCAGGCCTTGGACCTTTGACCACCCCCGCGTCAGCGGGTTGCCGGGCCGCCGGTTCAGGCGGATTCCAGCCAGATGGGCCGGCAGGATAAACTTGCTTTCGATCAGGGAGAAGGCGAGGGCGAAGATGACAATGGCCGAAAAACTGGCCAATACCCTGCCCAGGGGATTGTCGAGCAGCAGCATGGGATAAAAGGCGGCGATGGTGGTCAGCACGCCAAAGATCGTGGCCACCGCGACCTTTTCCACACCGGCCTGGGTGCCCGTGATGGGGTCGGGATTCTTCTGCCGCTCCTCAAACACGCTTTCGCCGACGACCACGGCGTCGTCCACCAGAATGCCCAAGGCAATGATCAGGCCGAAGGTGGTGACGTCATTCAACGAATAGTCGACCCACTTGGAGCCGGCGACGGCCAGGGCCCCCATCACCGAGATGGGAATGCCCATGGCGACCCAGAAAGCCAGCCGCATGTCCAGGAAGAGGGACAGGACGAGAATGACCAAAAGTAATCCCTGCAGACCGTTTGACTGCAGCAAGGCAAGGCGATCGGAGATATAGTCGGAAGCGTCGCCCCAAATGGAAATCTGGACGTCCGGCGGCAAGAGGGGCTCAAAGTCTTTCGCGACCCGGTGAACCACCTCGGAGATACGCAGCACGTTTTCCTTTTGCCCCACCAGCACTTCCATGCCCGTGGTTTGGGCGTTGTTGAAGCGAAACAGGTAGTCGCCTTCGTCAAAGGTATCCTTGACGGTCGCGATCTGGCCCAGCTTGATGGATGAACCGTCTTCGTTTTCGATGATGGGGATGGCATCAAACTGCGTTTTGAACTTGGCTTTGTCGTCGGTCTTGAGCGTGACGTTGCCGCCGGCCGTGCGCAGCGTGCCGCTTTGAAAATCCAAAGAACTCGCGCGGATTTTCGCAACCACGTCTAAAATCGTGAGATTTAACTGCTGCAGGATCTCGGGGCTCAACTCGATCTGCATTTCCCGATCATGCAAACCCCAAACCTCCAGACGCGAAATCTCCGGTTCCGCGAGCAGGTCCTCCCGGAAACGCTCGGTCAATCTCTGCAAAACCAGGGGGTCGGTATCGCCGTGGATGTTGATGTAAAGGGCCGGGTAGTCATAGCCGTTGGCCTCGATCACCGGGCGGTGGGCGGCAAAGGGCAGATCGTCAATGGCGTCGATCCGCAGCCGCACCCGGTCAAGTACTTCCTGAAGATCCGCGCCGCCGGCCTTGCGCACTTCCACATAGGAATACTCCGCGCTGCTTTGGGAGGAAACGCTCTTGACGCCCTCCACGCCCTCGACGGCCTTTTCGATCTTTCTAGTCACCAGTTCATCCACCTGGGCGGTGGAGGCGCCAAGGAAGGTGGTGGAGATCTGCACCCGGTCCGGCGGCATCCGCGGGAAACCCTCGATGCGCATGGTGGATAGGGTGATCAAGCCAACCAAGATGATGAAGACCATCAGCAGGTTGGCAGCGACGGGATTGCGGATGAACCAGCCCAAGAGAGACGTCACCGGCCCGCTCCTCTTCTAATAAACCTGCACCGGCTGGCCGGGCAGGAAGGAGGCCAGGGGCGTTACCGCCACGCGTAGGGATTTGGAACCACTGGGGGCTTCGATGACGACGCGGTCCTGGGACCGGAACAGAACTTTGGCGTCGAAGCGCCTTAAACGATCACGGGAATCCACATGCCAGATATGGCCTTCCTGGGTCAGGGCCGAGGCGGGGACATTCAGCGCCGCCGGCACGGTAACGCCCGGCAGGACCACCCGCACGAAATCCCCGGACAGCACGTCGCCTTCTTCCGTGCCGTCGACTTCCAGAAACACCTTGTATTGCCTGGTCGTCTCGTCGAGAAAGCCGCCGCCGCGTCGGATTTTGGCCTGGGCAAGTGTCTCGCCCGTTTGATCGACGATGCGGGCGGTGAGGCCCTGCAGCGGTTTTTTGAGCAACAGCCAATCATCCCGGCTTAGTTCCACCGTGATCTCAAAGGTGTCGTTGTCGACCAACTTCAAGAGAGGGTCGCCCAGATTGGCGGTTTGGCCCGGGCTGACGAAACGTTCCGTCACAAAGCCGGAAAAGGGCGCGATCACGGTGGCATCGCGCAGTTGCTGCTTGGCGGCGGCGACGCGTGCCTGCGCGGATGTCACGGCGTTTTCCGCGATTTCCAGTTGGGGCAACTTGAGCGCCAGGTCGTTGGGCGGGTCCCGCTCGGCCCGTTCGAACTCCTTGCGGGCGATCACAGAGGCGTTTCTGGCCTGCCAGAGGGCCAGCTGGGCCTCCTTGACCGCCAATTCCGCCGCCGCCAACTCCGCGAGATAAGGGGTTTTTTCGATTTCGATAAGGATCGTGCCTTGGCTGACGGGCTCGCCGGCCAGGGCGCTGTCCATCACCTGGGTGACCCGCCCGGACACGGCGGCCTCCAGTTCCGCGGACCAGCGTGGCCGCACCTCGGCGAAAGCCGAGATCTGGACGGTCTCGCTGTTCACCCGGGCGCTCTCGATGGACACCCATTGGGGCGGCCGCGGGGTCGTTTTTTCGGTGACGTCGACCGTGTACTCCGCCGTGTACAGGTACCAAATGACCCCGCCCAGCAAGGCCAGCGCCAGGATGAGCAAAATCCAACGGTTGCGTGCCCGGCCCTTTGTACCGCTGTTGTCAGTTGTATCGCCGTTGTCAGGATGGGACGGCTTCATTGACCCGTTCGCCGGTTGGTGCGCGTCCATCATATTCTCGTGCATCCGCTTCCCGGGTCAGCGACCTGTATGATCAAAATAAGACATTAATGTCTCATTTAATATACCAATGTACCGGTGTCAAGCCGTGTCCCCAACGCCGGAACGCTCCCCACCGCGGATCGGGTCTACGGTTCGTTACAAATCCCCGCCTTAAAATCTCTGGCCATTTGTTCGCCATTTGAAGATGCTGGCGGTAAGACCAAAGGCCGGCGGTACACGGCCGATTGCCATCAAGGGGGTGTTTTCTTGCGTCGTTTGACAAGCAATGTGGAGTTTGTGGTCCTAATGGCGCTGTTGGCGGCACTCGATGCGCTGAGTATCGATTCCATGCTGCCCGCCCTGGGTTTGATCGGCCAGGAACTGGGGGCGGCGGGAAATGCAACCCAGCTGGTGGTATCCTTGTTTTTTGTCGGAATGGCGGTGGGCCAGCTGTTCGCCGGCCCCCTATCGGACAGTTTTGGCCGCAAGCCGACCATTTACTTTTTTATCGCGGTGTTCCTGGTGGGCAGTGGGCTGTCCATTTTCGCGACGGATTTCTTCGAGATGCTTTTGGGCAGGCTGTTGCAGGGCTTCGGCGCGGCCGGCCCTTATGTGGTCACCATCGCCATCGTGCGCGACCGCTTTTCGGGTGAGGCAATGGCCCGGGTGATGTCCTTCATTCTGGGAGTTTTTATCTTCGTTCCCATCGTGGCGCCGCTCTTTGGCCAGGCAATCCTGATGGTTTTTGACTGGCGGGCCATCTTTTCGATGCTGCTGTTTTTCGCCATCGCCGTTTTGCTGTGGTTCGCGCTGCGTCAGCCCGAGACGCTCCCGGTGCAAAACCGGCGGCCCTTTTCGGCCGGAGAGATCGGCCGCGGGCTCATTGGCATCTGCTGCAACCGCCAGGTTATGACCTATACGGTCATCTATGGCCAGACTTTCGGCGCCTTTCTCGGGTACCTGAGTTCCGCCCAACGGATTTTCCAGGACCTCTATGATCTGGGCGCCGCCTTTCCCGTTGTGCTCGCCTTGCTATCCCTTGGCATCGGTATTGCCGCCATGGTTAACGGCACCTTGGTCCTCCGTTTCGGGATGCGGCGGCTCTGTGCCCTCGCTTTGATCGGGCTGGGCGGCGTTTCCTTGGCCTTTTTGCTGTGGTCGCTCTCATTTGGCGGTGTCCCGTCCTTGTGGAGCCTGATGATTTATTTTGCCGCCGCGGTCCTTTGCTTCGGGCTTTTGTTCGGCAACCTGAGCAGCCTGGCGCTGGAACCCCTGGCGGATCAGGCCGGCACGGGCGCCACCCTGTTCGGGGCCCTTTCCATGATGATCGCCCTCGTCATCGGGACGCTCATTGGTCAAAGCTTCAATATGACGATCCTGCCTCTGGCCACGGGGTTTGCTCTCTCGTCGTTTCTGTCCTTGGTGCTGATGCGCCATGGGGAGAGAGCCCAATTGGTTTTCGGCCCGTCGCGGGACCGCTAGTTTTTCAACCGGCCTGGTGCCGGGCGGACCGGACCAAGGGCCCGATCTTTCCGACGCAGCCCCGTCTTCGACGGCGGTACTGGGGGAGGCTGTTCTATCGGCATAACTTGGCCAAGGTCCCCAGCGCGGCGGCCAGTTCCGCGTCACTGCTCGCCGACGACAAGGCCACCCGCACCCGCGCGGGAATCTGGTCGCCGACGCTGAAGCGGTCCGCGGGCAGGACCTTGACCCCTTGGTCCTCCGCCGCCCTGGCAAAGTCCCGCGCGTCTTTAACCGCACTCGAGGCGAGCCAGACGAAGGGCGATGTGTCGGGGGCCCTTTGAATGTTCGAGCCCAAGGTGTCCCGCGCGAGCCTCATACGGCGGGCATTGGTCCGCGCCACCGCCTCGGCCAATTTGGCGGCGACACCGTTGCTGATCCAGTGGGTCACCATTTCGGACAGCAGGCTCGGCGTGGATAGGAGCAGGGCGTGTCGGGTCTTGAGGATGCCGGCCATCAAGGGCTCGGGAATGCGAACAATGCTGGTCCGCAGGCCCGGCATGAGGGCGTTTGAGAAGGCATCGATATAGATCACCCGTTCCGGCACCAGCCGCGCCAGCGGCGGGCCGAGACCGGGGACAACGGACGACCAGCCTTCATACTCGACGGCCGTCAAATCTTCCTGTCGCAGGACCGCGGCAATCTCTTGGCGCCGTTCCGCGCCCATGCTGGCCGTTGTGGGGATTTGCAGGGTCGGC
>JANQKX010000045.1 GCA_028280915.1 Kiloniellaceae bacterium | reverse complement strand
TGAGGGACGCGTCGAACCGGCGCCAAACCCGTTCACCCCGGAGCAACTGTAAACCATGTGCCCGAAATGAAATGTAAACCATGTGACGAGAATGGACCGCAGACTAGCTGGCGGAGGGAGGGGGATTCGAACCCCCGGTACGCGCAAGCGCACAACGGTTTTCGAGACCGCCCCGTTCAACCACTCCGGCATCCCTCCGCCGTGGTCGGGGCACCGCGCCGGGCGCGGGCGATGGGGCGGGACACTAGCTCAAAGGGCAGCGGCGCCGCAAGCGTTGCGGCGGCCTTTCTCGTGCCTAAATCAAGATTTTATGGGGTCTTGCCCCGGCCCTGGCGCGCGCCCGGCACGGGCGCAAAAAAGCACGCCCGATCGGGCGTGAAAACCGTTGACAGGGGCGCGGCCATGGCTATAGTCCGCCAGTCCGATCGCGGCCAAATGGGTCGCGGTTCCTTTTTGGTCGCCCGCCATTAAGAATTCCCTTGTCTCTTCGAGCGCGCGGCCAATTTAGAACAGAGATCCGAACGAGGTCCGGGATCGGCCGGGCCCGACGTGTTTTAGGCAAGACGAAGTTAAGGCAAGCCGATGTACGCAATCATCAAAACCGGCGGCAAGCAATATAAGGTCGCCAAAGACGATCACGTGACCGTCGAAAAACTGGCCGGCGCCGCCGGCGACACGGTCAGCTTCGACCAGGTCCTCTTGGTCGGCGACGGCGACAACACCACCGCCGGCGCCCCCTTCGTGGACGGGGCCAGCGTTTCCGGCGAGGTGGTCGAGCAGACCCGGGCCGACAAGATCATCGTCTTTAAAAAGCAGCGCCGGCAGAACTATCGCCGCAAGGCGGGCCATCGCCAGGACCAGACCGTGGTGCGCATCACCGACATCGCCATGGGCGGCAAGGCCAAAGCCAAGGCGAAGCCCAAGGCGGAAAAGTCCGCCGACAGCGCCGAAACCGAAAGCACATCAGAGGATTAAGACCCCATGGCACACAAAAAAGCAGGCGGCTCGTCACGGAACGGGCGCGATTCGGCCGGCCGGCGCCTCGGCGTGAAAAAGTTCGGCGGCGAAGCGGTCATCCCCGGCAACATCATCGTGCGCCAGCGGGGCACCAAGTTTCATCCTGGCACCAACGTGGGCATGGGGCGCGATCACACCATCTTCGCGACCCAGGCCGGCAAGGTGACCTTCGAGACCAAATCCGGCGGGCGCACCTTTATCTCGGTCAACCCGGCCGACTAGGGCGGCCGAACGCCACAAGGATTTCGGGGGGAATGGGAAACCATTCCCCCTTTTTTATTGGCCGCTCTTGTTTTATTGGCCGCTCTTGGCCTTGGTTTTCGACCTAACCTTCTGAAATACCTCGACAAACGAAACGCCCCTCCCCATGAAGTTTCTTGATGAAGCAAAGATCTACATCAAAAGCGGCGCCGGCGGTAACGGCTGCGCCAGCTTCCGGCGCGAGAAGTACGTGGAATTCGGCGGCCCCAACGGCGGCGACGGCGGCCGGGGCGGCGACGTGGTGGTGGAGGCGGTCGAGGGTCTCAACACCCTGATCGATTTTCGCTATCAACAGCATTTCAAGGCTAAGCGGGGCGAAAACGGCAAGGGCCGGGACATGACTGGTGCCTCGGCTCCGCCCCTGGTGATCAAGCTGCCCGTGGGCACCCAGGTGCTGGACGAGGACAAGGATCTGATCCTGGCCGACCTTACCCATGTGGGCCAGCGGGTCCGCCTGCTGGAAGGGGGCGACGGCGGCTTCGGCAACACCCGCTACAAAACCTCCACCAACCGGGCGCCCCGGCGGGCCGATCCGGGCTGGCCCGGGGCGGAGCAATGGGTCTGGCTGCGCCTGAAGCTGATCGCCGACGCCGGCTTGGTGGGACTGCCCAACGCGGGCAAATCCACTTTTTTGTCCGCCGTGTCCCGGGCCAAGCCCAAGATCGGTGACTACCCCTTCACCACCCTGCACCCCAACCTGGGCGTGGTCACTTTCAAGGACCAGGAATTCATCATCGCCGACATTCCGGGCCTGATCGAGGGCGCCCATGAAGGCCTGGGCCTGGGCGACCGCTTCCTGGGCCACGTGGAGCGCTGCGGCGTGCTGCTGCACCTGGTGGACGTGACCCACGACGACCCCGCCGCCGCCTATCACCTGGTGCGGCGCGAGCTGGCGGCCTATGGCGGCGGCCTGGCGCAAAAGCGTGAGATCGTCGGCCTCAATAAGTGTGACGGCCTGGACGACGAGCTGGTGGAAGACATCCGCGCGGACCTGGCCCGGGAGACCGAGAGCCCGGTGCTGCCCCTGTCGGGGGCCGGCGGGCAAGGCCTGGACGCGGTCCTGGCCGCCTTGTGGCGCTGCATCGAAGAGGAACGCCTGGAGCGGACGGAAGCGGAGACGGCCGAGGATGAGGCCTATGCGCCATGACTCCCGAGGCCCGCTCCGAAAAAACCGCCGCAAAAAGCCCCAAGCGGCAAAAGACCGCCCACAAGCTGGCCAGCGCCCGCCGCCTGGTGGTGAAGATCGGCTCGGCCCTTTTGGTCGACGACAAGACCGGCCATATCCACCGCCGCTGGCTGGACGCCTTGGTAGACGACGTGGCCGAGCTGGCCGCGGCGGGCAAGGAAATCATCCTGGTCTCCTCCGGCGCCATCGCCATCGGCCGGCGCCAGCTGGGCCTGACCAAACGGGCCGTGCGCCTGGAGGAAAAGCAGGCGGCGGCGGCCAGCGGCCAGATCCGCCTGGCCCACGCCTATCAGGAATCCTTTGCCCGCCACGGCCTGGCGGTGGCCCAGATCCTCTTGACCCTGGACGATACGGAAGAGCGCCGGCGCCACCTCAACGCCCGCTCCACCTTGAGCACCCTGCTGCGCCTCAAGACCATCCCGGTGATCAACGAGAACGACACCGTGGCCACCAGCGAGATCCGGGTCGGCGACAACGACCGTCTGGCGGCCCGGGTGACGGCCATGATCGGCGCCGACACCCTGGTGCTGCTGTCGGATATCGACGGCCTTTACACCGGCGACCCGCGCAAGGACCCCGACGCCCAGTGGGTGCCCGTGGTTCAGTCCCTGACCCCGGAAATCGAGGCCATGGCCGGCGACGCGCCGCTGGGCTATTCCTCGGGCGGCATGAAGACCAAACTGGCCGCCGCCCGGATCGCTCACAGCGGCGGGGCGCGCATGGTGATCGGCGACGGCCGGCGCCTCAACCCCCTGACCGCCCTGTCGGCCGGCGCCCGCTGCACCTGGTTCCTGGCCGAGGTGGAGCCGCGCACGGCGCGCAAGCAATGGATCGCCGGCAGCTTGCGGCCCTCAGGCCGGGTCGCCCTGGACGACGGCGCCCTCAAGGCCCTGCGCAACGGCAAGAGCCTGCTGCCCGCCGGCGTGACCGGGGTTACCGGCGGTTTCCAACGGGGCGACGCGGTGCTGGTGGTGGATGCCCGCGGCCGGGAAGTGGCCCGGGGCCTGGCGGCCTATGGGGCCAAGGAGGCGCGCCAGATCATCGGTCACAATAGCCGTGAAATCGAAGCTATTCTGGGCTACCGTGGCCGGGAGGAGCTGATCCATCGGGACGACCTCGTGCTAACGCACAACCTTTGATTCGACCTACAAAATACTGATAAAAATAAATAAATGAAATTGGGAGCTAGACAATGACCGCTGAAGCCCTGCGCGCTGTCGACGACCTACGGGTGCAAATGGAGGAAATGGGCCGGGCCGCCCGGGGGGCCCCCGCCGTTCTGGCCCAGACCAGCCCGCAGAGCAAGAACCGCGCCCTGCGTGCCGCCGCCGCGGCCTTGCGCGACCGGCAGGGGGAGATCCTGGCTGCCAACGATCAAGACATGGCCGCCGCCACGACCAAGGGCCTCAGCCCCGCCCTCCTCGACCGTCTGAAACTCACCCCGGAACGCATTGATTCCATGGCAAAAGGCTTGGAAGACATCGCCGATTTTCCCGACCCCATCGGGCGGGAGTTGGAAGCCTGGGAACGCCCCAACGGCCTGCGGATCACCCGGGTTTCCGTGCCCCTGGGCGTGATCGGCATCATTTATGAAAGCCGGCCCAACGTGACCGCCGATGCGGGCGCCCTGTGCTTGAAGTCGGGCAACGCGGCCATCCTGCGGGGCGGCAGCGAAAGCGCCCGGTCCTCCGCCGCCATTCTGGCCTGTCTGCGGGACGGCCTGGCCGCCGCCGACCTGCCCGTCGCCGCCCTGCAGCGCCCGCCGTCCCAAGACCGGGCCGCGGTGGGTATCCTGCTCGGCATGAGCGAGACCGTCGACGTGATCATTCCCCGGGGCGGTCGGGGCCTGATCGAGCGCATCCGCAACGAAAGCAAGGTGCCGGTCATGTCCCACCTGGACGGCCTCTGCCACACCTACGTGCACCAAGACGCCGATCCCCAGATGGCCCGCGACATCGTGGTCAATGCCAAGATGCGCCGCACGGGCATTTGCGGCGCCACCGAAACCCTGCTGGTGGACGAGGCCATTCACGCCAGCTTGCTGCCCTCCTTGCTGCGGGACCTGGTCGACGCGGACTGCGAAATTCGGGGCGACGCCCAGGTGGTGGCCTGCGCCGAAGCCGAGAACCTGCCGGTCCAAGCGGCAACGGCCGCCGATTGGGATACGGAATACCTGGCGCCCATTCTGTCGGTCCGTGTGGTGAAGGACATCCATGCGGCCATCGACCACATCAACCGCCACGGCTCCCACCACACCGAAGCCATCATCACCCGGGACCAGCGGGCCGCCGACCGCTTTCAAGAAGCGGTGGACGCGGGCATCGTCATGCACAATACCTCGACCCAATACGCCGACGGCGGAGAGTTCGGCATGGGGGCCGAGATCGGCATTTCCACCGGCAAGCTGCACGCCCGCGGGCCCGTGGGCGCGGATCAGCTGACCAGCTACAAGTACCTGGTGCGCGGCCAGGGCCAGGTCCGCCCCTGACCGGGGCTCACGTCCGGCTTCTTGGAGCGCCCGTTGCCAAAGTCCCTGGATAAGTCCGCCGCGCCCATGGGAATCACGTCGGTCCGGCCCCATACCCGGATTCCGCCGTCCGGCGCGCTGCGCGCCGCCTTGGGGGGGCGCTACCCCCTGTCCGGTAGCCGCATCGGCCTGCTCGGCGGCTCCTTCAACCCGGCACACCAGGGCCACCTGGACATCAGCCTCTGGGCCTTGCGCGCCTTGGACTTGACCGAGGTCTGGTGGCTGGTGGCGCCGCAAAACCCCCTTAAATCCCCCGCGGGTATGCACCCCCTGGCCGAAAGGATGGCGGGCGCACAAAAAATCACCAAAAATCAGCCGATTACCGTTAACTCTATCGAATCTCATTTAAATACCAGATTTACCGCCGATAGCTGCCGACTCTTGGTTAACAGCTTCCCAAAGGTGCGATTTGTTTGGTTAATGGGCGCGGACAATCTGGTCCAGATCGAGCACTGGGAGCGCTGGCACCACATCTTTGACACCCTAAGCATTGCGATTTTCGACCGACCCAACTATTCTTTACGGGCTGGAGTCTCAAAGGCAGCGCGGCGATATCGCCTGTACCGCGTCGATGAAGGGGCGGCACACCGGATCGCCAAGCAAAAGCCGCCGGCCTGGGTTTTTGTCCATATCAGGCTCAACCCCTTGTCGGCGACCGATTTGCGAAACCAGCAGGCGTCGGCGAATGGGACATGAGTTGACATGATCAGGTGAAAACCCGGCATCCGGTGATGACCCAAGAGCACAAGGGCGCCACTTGAGCAAGCTTGAGAAAACTAAGGAGATTTAAGACCATATTAGCTGACACAAAAGCCATCACGGCTGTGGAAGAGGCACCGTTTGTGGAAAGCGTGCGCCTCTTGGAATTGGTCCAATCCTCCCTTGAGGACGACAAGGTCGAAGATCTTGTTGTCATTGATCTTGCTGACAAAACCAGCATCGCGGATTACATGGTGATCGGGTCCGGCCGCTCCCAGCGGCAAGTGGGCGCGATGGCCGAGCATCTCCGCGAAAAGCTGAAGGCGGCAGGCGTCAGGGGCGTGGGCCTTGAGGGTATGGAAAGGTGTGATTGGGTGCTGATCGACGCCGGAGATATCATCGTGCATTTGTTCCGGCCCGATGTGCGAGCCTTCTACAACTTGGAAAAGATGTGGGGCTTGGACCTGCCCAAGAGCAACGATTCCGAAAACGCCCGTCTTTCAGATGCCGGAATGACCGCCGGCCACGCCTAGGCCTTTTATGGCAGGGCAGCTGCGGATCACTATCGCGGCCGTCGGGCGGGCCAAGGCCGGCCCCGCCAGGGACCTCTATGAGGCCTATGTGGCGCGGCTTTCCTGGTCGGTGCATCTGAAGGAAGTGGAAGAGCGGCGGCCGTTGGCCCCGGCCGCGAAAAAGGCCAGTGAGGCGGCGCTCTTGCGGAAGGCCGCGCCGCAGGGGGCGTGCCGTGTGGCGCTCGACGAGCACGGCAAGAACCTGAGCAGCAAGGCCTTTGCCCGGCAGCTTGCGTCGTGGCGCGACACGGGACTTAGCGACATCGTGTTTTTTATCGGCGGGGCCGACGGCCTGGATGACTCCTTGCGTCAGACCTGCCGGCTCCAGATCGCCTTCGGGGCCGCCACCTGGCCCCACATGCTGGTGCGCGGTCTCTTGGCCGAACAGCTCTATCGCGCCCAATCCATCCTGTCGGGGCACCCCTATCACCGGGAATGAAGGATTTCAGCGGAAATGAAGAGGCCGTAAGGATTCGGTAACCATCAGGTAAGGGGCAAACCGTATAATTTGCCGCTTGTGACCGCGCTCCCCCCGCGGTTACGAAGCTGCGGAACGGGCGATCCCGGAAAACCGCAGTTTTGTCCCTGTTTGGCCGGTTACAAACCTCTGTGATCGGCGGAAAAGGTCTGTCCGAAACCCTTGCAAGGTCTTATATAGGCTAGATGACAAGCATGACTCCGCGCCGCCCCGTTGTGGTTTGCATATTTGATGGCTGGGGCCATCGCCAGAGCACAGACAGCAATGCCATCGCCCAGGCGCGCACGCCCAACTACGACCGGATCCGCGCCGAAACCCCCGGCGCCTTGATCGACGCTTCGGAAACCGCCGTGGGGTTGCCCCCGGGCCAGATGGGCAATTCGGAAGTGGGCCACATGAACATCGGCGCCGGCCGGGTGGTGATGCAGGATCTGCCCCGCATCGACCAGGACATCGCCAACGGAAACTTCAAGCAAAACAATGATTTGCGCGCCTTCATCGAGAGTCTGCGCGCAACGGGCGGCACGGCCCACTTGATGGGCCTGCTCTCGCCGGGCGGCGTTCACTCCCACCAGGATCAAATGGCCGCCCTGGCCAACCACCTGCACGACAAGGGTGTTCCGGTCAAGCTTCACGCCTTTCTGGACGGCCGGGATACCCCCCCGCAAAGCGCCCCGGATTTTGTCCGCCGGTTCCAAGCCGCCGCGCCGGATTGCGCCTTTGCCACGATCATCGGACGCTACTTCGCCATGGACCGGGACCAAAGATGGGATCGCGTGGCGCAGGCCTATGACTGCATGGTGACGGCTCGGGGCACGCGGGCGGAAAGTCCCGCCGCGGCCATTGAGCAAGCCTACAATGAGGGCCAAACCGACGAATTCGTCTCGCCCACGGCCCTCGACGGCTACGACGGCATGGCGGACGGGGACGGGCTGATTATGGGGAATTTCCGCGCCGACCGGGCGCGCGAGATCCTGCAAAGCCTCTTGGATCCGGAATTCGACGCTTTTGACCGGGCGCGCCGGCCGAGCTTCGCGGCGGCCATCGGTCTGGTGGAATACGCCACTTCCCTCAATGGATTTTTGCGCACGCTCTACCCGCCCCTAGAGCTCAACGAGACCCTGGGACAGGTGGTGGCCGACCAGGGCCTCAAGCAGCTGCGCATCGCCGAGACGGAAAAGTACGCCCATGTGACCTTTTTCCTGAACGGCGGCCGGGAGGAAACCTTCCCCGGCGAGGACCGCATTTTGGTGCCTTCCCCCAAGGTGGCCACCTACGATCTGCAGCCCGAAATGTCCGCGCCGGAGGTGACCGAAAAGTTGACCGCGGCCATCGCCGGCGGCACCTACGACCTGATCGTCTGCAACTACGCCAATGGGGACATGGTGGGGCACTCGGGCGATATGGATGCCGCGGTCAAGGCGGTGGAGACCTTGGACCATTGCTTGGGCGCGCTCGAGGCCGCGGTTGTGGCCGCCGGCGGCTGCCTGCTGCTCACCGCGGACCACGGCAACGTGGAACAAATGCGCGATCCGCAAACCGGCCAGGCCCACACCGCCCACACCATGAATCCCGTGCCCATCCATCTGATCAACGGCCCGGCGGAGGTAACCCGCCTGCAAAACGGCTGCCTGGCGGATATCGCCCCCACGGCCCTGGCTCTCATGGGTCTGGAACAGCCGGAAGCCATGACCGGCCACACCCTCTTGTTACAGCGCTCCGACCAGCACGCGGCGCAGTGACCTTGGCACGGCGCTCCTCACCCTCCGTTTCGGGATTTATGCGCATCGCCCTGCCGGGCACGGTCGTTTTCTGCCTGGGCGCCGCTTCCGTCGGCTTGGCGACGGAGGACGCCTCGACGGAAAAGCTCCAGTCCTTGGAACGGGAAGCGGCGGAAAGCCAATCCTCGGCGGAGCAACTGGCCCATCAATCCCGGGATCTGGAAGACGAGGTCCGCACCTTACAGGTCAGCCTGGTGGGCGCGGCCCGCAAGGCCCAGGCCCAGGAAAGCAAGCTGCTGGATCTGGAAGAGAGCCTGGCGGACCTGCAGCGCGAGGAAGAGAGCCTCCTGGCCCGGCTCGACCAGCAGCAGCAACACATGCAGCTGACCCTGGCGGCCCTGGAGCGCATCGCCCTCCTGCCCGAAGAAGCCCAGCTCCTGGCCCCCGGTACTCCGCTGGACCGCATCCGCAGCGCCATGCTGCTGCAAGTGGCCGTCCCGGCCATCGAACAGCGGGCCGACACCCTCAAATCCACCTTGGTGGAATTGGCCAACGTGCGCGATGCCATGGGCACGGAAAAATCCGCGCTGCAAGCCACCACGGCCAAGCTCGCCCGGCACCAGGACGACGTCGCCCACCTCATATCGCGCAAAAGCGCCACCTGGAAAAAGGTGGCCAAAGAGCAAAAACAGTCGGCCGACCGGGCCAGCCGCCTGGCCCAGGAAGCCACCGACCTGCGCGGCCTTTTGGCGGTCATTGCCAAGCAACGCAAGGACCAGGCCCAAAGCAGCCTGCGCGCCGCCCTGCGCACCGAAGAGCAGCGGCAAGCCGCGGCCCAAGCCAAAAAGGCGGCGCCGGCGGCCAGCGAAGGCACGGCCCAAGCCGCCAACCTCGACCGCCCCACCAACCTTCGCGATTTTCCCGAGGAAGGGGCCAACCTGATCCTGCCGGCCCGGGGCACCTTGACGGTCCGCTACGGCCAGGCGAACGACGTCGCTGGCGAGTCCCGCGAGAGCTCAAAGGGTATCGTCATCGCCGCGCGGGATGGGGCGCAGGTGGTGGCGCCCTTCGACGGCGAAGTGGTCTATGCCGGGCCGTTCCGCTCCTATGGCAAGATCTTGATCATCGATCACGGCCAGAGGTATCATAGCCTCTTGGCGGGCCTTGGCACCATCGAGGCGGTGGTCGGACAATGGGTGCTGGCCGGCGAGCCCCTGGCCACCATGAGCGCCGGTCAAGACCTGGCCCCCAACCTTTATGTGGAGCTGCGGCGCGCCGGTCAGCCAATCAATCCCCTGCCATGGCTCGACGTTGCGGAATTGCGCACGGCGACCACACAGCAGTGACGTCCCAGGCCAACAGAGCCACGCTCATAGAAAGAAAAAACGCTGAATTGACCCAGATGCCTGCCCCAAACCCGCCCCAATCCCCCCATAAAAAAGCGTCTGCAGGCGCGGCAGGCAAATCCACCCACTCGGCCGCACGAACGGCATTCCACAAAAAAAGGTAAAAACGTATGCGCAAACTCAAAATCACGGCCGGATTGGCCGCCGTTCTCCTGATTGCGCCCTTGGCGACGACGGCGGAGGAAAACAAGTCCGATACCTATCGGCAGCTCAAGCTTTTCAGCGATGTGTTCGAGCGGGTGCGCGCGGACTATGTGGAAGAAGCCACCGACGAGGAACTGATCGAATCCGCCATTCAAGGCATGCTGACCGCCTTGGACCCCCATTCCAGCTACCTCAATGCCAAGTCCTTCAAGGACATGCGCGTCCAGACCAAGGGCGAGTTCGGCGGCCTGGGCATCGAGGTCACCATGGAGAACGGCTATGTGAAGGTGGTCTCGCCCATCGACGACACCCCGGCCCACCGGGCCGGCGTGGAAGCCGGCGACCTGATCACCCACCTGGACGGCGAGCCCGTGCTCGGCCTCACCCTCAACGAAGCGGTGGAGCGCATGCGCGGCAAGGTGAACACGGACCTGGGCCTGACCATCCTGCGCGAAGGCGAAGACCCCTTCGACCTTACCATCACCCGGGACGTGATCAAAATCCGCTCCGTGCGCAGCCGGGTGGAAGGCAATATCGGCTATGTGCGCATCACCACCTTCAATCAGCAGACCACGCCCGGCCTGGAAAAGGCGATCGACGATATCGAAGAAGAGCTGGGGGACGACCTGGAAGGCTATGTGATCGACCTGCGCAACAATCCGGGCGGCCTGCTCGATCAAGCCATTTCGGTGACCGATGCCTTCATGGACCAGGGCGAAATCGTCTCGACCCGGGGCCGGGATACGGATGACGCCCAGCGCTTCAACGCCCATGACGGGGATCTGACCGACGGCCTGCCCGTGGTGGTCCTGATCAACGGCGGCTCCGCCTCGGCCTCGGAAATCGTGGCCGGCGCCCTGCAGGACCACCGCCGGGCCATCGTCATGGGCACGCCGTCCTTCGGCAAGGGCTCGGTGCAGACCATCATTCCCCTGGGCGCCCATGGGGCCATGCGGCTGACCACGGCCCGCTACTACACCCCCTCCGGCCGTTCCATTCAGGCCAAGGGCATCGAGCCGGATATCTTCGTGGAGCAGGCGACCATCGAGCTGCCGGAAAACGGCCCGCAGCGCAAGGAAGCCGATCTGCGCGGCGCCCTGTCCAACGATGGCGACAACGGCGAGGAAGGGGCCGAGAACGGCGCCGTCTCCGAGGACGCGCAGCTGGACTACCAGTTGACCCGCGCCCTGGATCTCATCCACGGCCTGACCCTCTATCAGGAAAGCCCCAGTATCAACTGACCGTTCAGGACCGGCCAAGGAAACGCCCGTCATCGGTTGCTTCCTTGGCCGTCATTAGAAACCGCTAAAAGACCCAAAACAAAAACAAACAAAATCAAAGAATAGGCTAGGCCCGACTCTTAGGGTCCGTGTTAGCCTTACTTTGCAGAGTATTTTTCTGGGGGGTAAGGTTTGGCGGTCCAGTCCCAGGTTCCGCACAAAGGCGGCATGTTAGCGCTGATCATTGCCTGGTCCGTGACCTTGGGCGTGGTCGGCGGCCTGTCCGCCTATGCTGTTTTTGGCGGACCCCAGGTGCCTGCTTCGGAGAGCCGATCGGCGGATGCCGAACCGGCATCCCAGACCCAGGAAACCCAAGAGGCGGCGGCACAGGCGGAAAAAGCCCCCCCGGAAGAAACCGAAGAGCCGGTCTTTGAGGATGAGCAAGCGGCCGCCGCCGCGGAGCTCAAAAAAGAGACCGCGGTCGCGGAAGCGCGCAACGACCAGGTTGCGGCCCAAGCCTCGGGAACCTCGAACGCGCCGCAAAATCAGGTTGCGTCCCTGGGCCCGGAATTGGCCGCGCTCGGTGACGGCGGCATCGCCCTGACGGAATCTAGCGGCCCGCCCTGGCAGCGCTTTGCCCGCCCCTTCGACGCCCGGGACCCCCGGCCGCAAATCGCCGTGGTGGTGACGAATTTGGGGCTCAAGGATGACTTCACCAAGGCCGCCATCGAGTTGCTGCCGCCCGAGATGACTCTGTCCTTCTCGCCCTACGCCTTGAACCTGGAGCAATGGATCGAACTGGCCCGCAGCCGCGGCCACGAGGTGATGATCGATTTGCCCATGGAACCGGTGACCTACCCCGACGACGATCCGGGCTACCTCACCCTTTTGGTGGCCCTGCCGTCGGACAAGAACCAAGCCCGGCTGGATACGGTATTGAGGCGCGGCGACAAGATCGTCGGCCTGGCCGGCCACAAGGGCTCTCGCTTTGCCGCCTCCCGCGCCCAGATGCAGCCGATCCTGGAATCCTTGAAGGACAAAGGCCTTTTGTTCCTGGACAATCAGCCCACCTCCAAGCCCCAGGCCGGCAAGCTGGCCTCGGAAGTGGGCGTGCCCCGGGTGATCAACAACCGCCTGCTGGACAGCGAGCCGGCCAGCGCCCGGACCATCGATTCCCGCCTGGTGGAAACCGAACGCCTGGCCCAGCAAAAAGGCGTTGCCGTGGCCATGGCCAGGCCCTATCCCATCACCATCAAGACTCTGCTCGCCTGGTCGGAGAGTTTGGCGGATCGGGACATGGTGCTGGTACCGGTCACCGCCGTGGCCGACCGGCAGCCCCTGCGCTGACCGAAGAATACCATGAAAGATGACCTAACTTATCGGCCCTGTGTGGGCATCATGTTGTTGAACCGGCAGGGTGAGGTTTTTGTCGCCCGGCGCATCGACGCCAAGGTGGATGCCTGGCAAATGCCCCAAGGGGGCATTGATAAAGGTGAAGCGCCGGCGGCGGCGGCCCTGCGGGAGCTGGAGGAGGAAATCGGCACCCGCCGGGCCGAGATCATCGCGGAAAGCCGTCAATGGCTTTATTACGACCTGCCGCCCAACCTGGTCGGCAAAGTGTGGCGCGGGCGCTATCGCGGCCAGCGGCAAAGATGGTTTGCCCTGCGCTTTCTGGGCCGGGACGCCGACATCGACATCAACACCAAACACCCCGAGTTCGACGCCTGGAAATGGGCCGCCATGGCGGATCTCCCCGACCTGATCGTGCCCTTCAAGCGCGACACCTACGAAAAAGTCGTCGCCGAATTCGCCCATTTGGCCAAGCCGGACTGAAAGCGGTCCCCATCGGACCTTTCCTGAAAATACGTCGAAATTGGCCCCTTCGGATAAGGTTATGACCAAAAACGGGCAAATTCGGCGTTTTCAGCCCCTTTGACCATGGTACAATCCTAACGCGGATGCTGAAGATCATGAGTCTGATGGCCCGCCAACAAATCAATAAAACGGGGC
Source organism: Kiloniellaceae bacterium (assembly GCA_028280915.1). Lineage (GTDB taxonomy): Bacteria > Pseudomonadota > Alphaproteobacteria > Kiloniellales > Kiloniellaceae > JANQKX01. Next base: position 561 of record JANQKX010000045.1, on the reverse strand, counting down.
GGAAGCGTCATATGACCACGGGCCGGACGGCGCGTGGTATCTTTTAAGTTATGGGAGATGACGCGTGGCCAAGCCGCCTGAAGATCAACCGCAGCCCACCCCTGAACCCCAGCCCGCCCCAAAACCGCACCCGACGTCGACCGCAAGCGCCAGCCCCTCGCCCAGCCCCCCGCCCGGACCCTCGGGCGCGGGAAAAAAGACCCAAATCGTGGTGGTCGGGGGCGGTGCCGGCGGCTTGCCCCTGGTGCGCCGCCTGGGCGCCAAGTTCGGCCGCCGCTGCGATGTGATCCTCCTGGAAAAAAACGACACTCATGTGTGGAAGCCCCTGCTGCACGAAATCGCCGCCGGGGCACTGGACGCCAACCTGGACGAGGTGGGCTACCGCGGCCATGGCGCCCGCTGGCGCTACCGCTTTTTCCGCGGCGAGCTGGAATCCATCGACCGCCGGGCCGGCGAGGTCGTCGTCGCACCCCTGGTGGATTCCGAGGGGGTGGAGCTGACCGGCCGCCACCGCATCCGCTATGACTATCTGGTGCTGGCAACGGGCGCCATCTCCAACGA
>JANQKX010000602.1 GCA_028280915.1 Kiloniellaceae bacterium | reverse complement strand
TACGTTGGGGGGGTCTTTTTTGTCCTGAATTCCACGGAGCACATCCGGGCGCTCGCCCGCCACTTCGACAACCTGATCCGGGCCGCGGTTATTCAGCCGCCCGACGTCAAACCCTTTTTGGAACAGTTGCTGCTGAACTTAGAGGGACAGGTTGATTAAGCGACGCGGCTCGGATTGGCGCTCCGTGAAAGTAAGCCCCGGAGGGGGGCGGGAGACAGCCGGTCATGTCGGATGAAGTTGTGGCGAAGGGCGGGTGCCTGTGCGGTGCCGTCCGCTATGAAGTGCGGGGGGCGCTGCGCGACGCGGTGGCCTGCCACTGCGGTCAATGCTTACGCTGGCACGGCCACCACGCCAGCTACACGGCGGTGGACAAGGACGAGCTGCATATGCCCGATACAAGTGCTTTGCGCTGGTTCGCGTCCTCGGCCGCGGCCCGCCGGGGCTTTTGCGCCCACTGCGGATCCAGCTTGTTTTGGGACCGTTTGGACAGCCCTTACCTGTCCGTTGCCGCAGGCAGCCTGGATCAGCCCAGCGGCCTGACCACGGCGCGGCATATCTTTGTCGGCGAAAAGGCCGATTACTACGAGCTGACCGACGGTCTGCCTCAGCTGCCCCGGGGCATGGCGGATCAGTGGTCGGGTGGCGCGTCGGACGAGGGCACGAATTGACGATAGAAAGGGTGGAGAGAGATGGCGATCGCTTCCTTGGGGATGTACAGCCTGCCGGCGGTGGAAAAGGCCATCGCGGATTGGTGGCGCGGCCTGGCGGCGGCCATGGCGGCGGAGGGTATCACCGATGTCCCCCGAACCCTGGCCGACCACATGCCGTTGGAGGAAGCCTGGCTGAGCCCCGATCTGTTGTTCGCGCAGACCTGCGGCTATCCCTTGACCCACCTGCTGAAGGATCGGGTCACCTTGCTGGCCACGCCCCTTTACGACTGCCCCGACGTGACGGGCGCCGACTATTGCAGTTTGATCATGGTGCGCGATGACGACCCGGCGACCGATCTTGCGGATCTGCGCGGCCGCCGTGCGGTGATCAACGGCACGGATTCCCAAAGCGGCTTTTCCGCCCTGCGCCATGCCGTGGCGCCCCTGGCCCGGGAGGGTCGATTCTTCAGCTCTGTCGGGGTCAGTGGTGCTCACCGGGCGTCCTTGGCCTGGGTGCGGGACGGTAAGGCCGATGTCTGCGCCACGGACAGCGTCATGTACCACCTTCTGGCCTGTCACCAGCCGGCCGCCCTGGCCGGCCTGCGCTGCCTGCAACGCACGGTGTCGGCGCCGGGTCTGCCTTACATCACCCGTCTGGATGGGGGCGATGATCTGGTCCAGCGCCTGCGGGCCGCGCTCTTCGCCGCCTGCGCGGCGCCGGACCTGGCCGCGGCCCGGGCCGATCTGATGATCGGCGGTGTTAAGGTCTTGCCTCCGGCCGCCTACCAGGTGATTTTGGACATCGAACAGCAGGCGGTGGACTTGGGCTACCCGGTGGTCAACTGACCAAAGCCAAGGCAAGGCAGAATCGACACAAAAAGTGAGAGTGCGAAGGCAATGAGCGACATCTGTGATCAATCCGCCGTGGCCCTGCGCCAGGCCATCGGCCGGCGGGCGCTTTCGCCCGTGGAGATCTTGGACTCCTGCATCGCCCGGATCGAGGCGGTCAATCCGGCGGTGAACGCCATCGTGGCCACCGATTTTGAGCGGGCGCGGCGCCAGGCCCAGGCGGCGGAACAGGCGGTCATGGCCGGGGAAGAACTGGGGCTTTTGCACGGTTTGCCCCTGGGCATCAAGGATCTGAGCGAAACCGCCGGCCTGCGCACCACCTTCGCGTCTGAGCTTTACCGGGACCATGTGCCCGCGCAGGATGGCACC
>JANQKX010000548.1 GCA_028280915.1 Kiloniellaceae bacterium | reverse complement strand
CCCTTTTGCGCGCCCTCACCCAGGCGCTCCTCACAGCCTCTCTACGATCTCAGAATATCTGAAAATTCACCAACCTGAATTCTTCACAGGGGACGAATTAAGTTGTTCGATACAGTTGTAGCGGTAGAATCTTGACTAAGAGGCATTTGGAAGCTATATCTCATATGTGGGCCAGGTTTCCGCCACTGCTTAGCATGCGGACCTGGACGGATAGATCCCCCGGACAGCCTGAAAGGGTCCTCCGGGGGTTTCGCTATTTAGGGGTAAATTTTATCACCGATTGCTTCATAAAGTCGAGGTGGGTCGGTTTGTTGGATGAACTGGCAATCACAGAGCCCCCCAGTCGAGAGGATTTTGAACAGTTTTTTTGTTTCTGAAAGCGGCTCTGCTCAAGTCATCCGCGTCTAAGACCCTACCAAGGGCCACTGGCCAGAAGAGCGGAAACAGATTGCTGGCCAGTGCCGAGTTAACAAAGCCCCGCATGTACGGGGCTTTTTTACGGTGACTCACCCCCCAAAAAAAATCTCCCCGTGCCATTGGCAAGGGCTAAGCTTTTGTCGTTCAACGGCAATAACAAGGGGTCTTGGTCATGTCTGTGAAGGAGCATTCTACTTGAAGCGGGCGGATTTTGGCCCCAAATCTCTCGCTAGAGATGACAGGGAAAGATTATAATATCACAATTAGTTAGATCAAACTGACACTTTTGTGGCGGGCGGATTTTCTTGACAATCTATGGTATGTGAATTTAAGATGTACAACCTTGATGAGGAGAGTTCGGTGTTTAGTGATCAGCATGGCTTGAAGGAAGTGGGCATTGGGGCGCTGGCGGGCGCGCTGGGTGCTTCCATTGGCGGTGCGGATCTAAAGGGCATCTTGCTGGGGGCGGTGATCGTGGCCGCCGTCATGGCCTTGTACGAGTACAAAAAGCTCATCAAGCTGATCACCCACTAACATGAAAAGCTGGAAGGTCGCCGGCATCGTGGCTTTTGTCGCCACGCTGGCTTACTTCGCGCGCTACTATCAGCTCAACGACACCCTGGATCAGATCCCGGTTTTTAACGTGCTGGGCTCCACCTTTACCTTAATCCTCATTCTGGCGCTTTCCTTGCGGGTGTTGAGTGAAAAGCAGAGCCTGGGCGATTTTGAATCTGAACGGGGGTCTCTGCTGCTCGGCTTGTTGGCCATGGGCGTCTTTTTGATCAAAGATGTGGCGAGCCTTTATTTACCTTTGTTCTAAGGGCGTTCCTCTCAAAAAAATCTCCCCGTGCCATTGCCCTCGGTAGGGGCTAAGCTTTTGCCGTTGAAGAGCAATAACAAAGGGGCTGAGGTTATGTTGGATCGGGAACGCTTTGTGGAGGACTGTAAAGCGGCGGTGGCGGAAGATTCCAGCCATAAGGGGGTGCGCGAGGTGGTGGCCCGGGCGGTGAGCGATCCGGCGGGGGTGTTGGCGGGTCTGGGCGAGCCGGGCCGGGCCGAGGTGCAGCGGCTTTATGTCTCCGACACCTTGACGGTGCTCAACGTGATCTGGGGTCCCATGATGACCTTGATGCCCCATAACCACGAAATGTGGGCGGTGATCGGCATGTACACGGGCCGGGAGGACAATATCTTCTGGCGCCGGGTGAAGGACGATCCGGACGGGCGCATTGAGGCGGCCGGGGCCAAGGCCATGGTGGTCAAGGACGCCACGCCCCTGGGGCCGGAGATCATCCATTCGGTCACCAACCCGATCCAAAAGCTGACCGGTGCCATCCACGTTTACGGCGGCAACTTCTTCGAGGTGGACCGCAGCGAATGGGACCCCCTGGACCTCTCGGAAAAGGCCTATGACGTGGAAAAGAACATGCGCCTCTTCGAGGAAGCCAATGCCCGGCTCGCGTGACATTGGGCATTCATAGCGCGGGGCTTTCGTAACGCTGGGCTTTCATAACGCAGGATTGCCGTGCTAGGCAGGCCGGGCGGCGAATAGGAAAGATAAAACGAGAAAGCAACGCCTTTGGACTGGAATACGCTGAGTTTGTTCATTTTGACCGAAGGCCTGCTGTCCCTGTCGCCGGGGCCGGCGGTCTTGCTGGTGGTGGGCTATTCCCTGCGTTATGGCTTTCGCATCGGCTTTGGCGCTACCATGGGGGTCTTGAGCGTCAACGCCATCTATTACAGTCTGTCGGCGCTGGGGGTCGGGGCCTTGATCCTGGCTTCGGCCACGCTGTTCACCATTGTGAAGTGGGTTGGCGCGGCTTACCTGGCCTATCTGGGCATCACCATGCTGCGGCCCCTGGTACGGCAGCTGCGGGAGGGCCGGCGGTCACGGACCGGTGAGGCGCCGGCGGTGGATCAAAGGGCGGCGCTGGCCGCGGTTAGCGGGTCGACAGGTCGTGGGACCACAAGTTCCGGCGCGGCCGATGGTGGAACGGCAATGCGCCAAGGCCCGGCCTTTTTGCGCGGCTTTGTGCTGCAGGCCTCCAACCCCAAGAACCTGGCGTTTTTTGTCGCCATCCTACCCCAGTTCATTCAGCCGGAGGGCAACGTGGCCCTGCAGCTCTTTGTCATGGGCGTGATCTCGGTCTTGCTGGAACTGCCCATACTGCTGTTTTACGGCTTTGCCTCGGCCAAGAGCGCGCGGATCATGCGCCAGCGGGTGATCACCTGGATCGAAGGAGTGGCGGGCGGCCTGCTGGTGGTCATGGGCGCGGCGCTCGCCCTCTACCGGCGTTCGACCTGAGGGGCGGGGCCGCTCTGTCCCTGCCTGACTCTCTCGACCTAAGATCCGCTTTAGACCGTGACGGCCACCGCCTGGCTGTCCAGGTGCCCGACCAAATCCCCCGGCAGGTTGAGGCGGTGGGCCAGGGCGTCCAGGTAGGTCTTTTCGATGGGGTCGTCCGGATCGGTGACCAGGCGGGACACCAGATAAAGCTCGGCCGCCTGCTCGGGGCCCTGGGCCAGTTTGGCGATGTCCTGCAGGGAAGGCGGCTTGGCCAGGGCGTCGAAGACAAAGCCCTTGTCCTCGGCATCCAAGGGCAGGTTGCCCACCTTGTCGAAGATCATGCGCTGCTCGTCCGGAGTGATGTGGCCGTCCGCGTTGGCGGCGGCGATCATGGCCATGACCAGGGCTAGCTCGAAGGGCTTGCCGTCGCTGGCCGGCGCGGCCTCGGGCCGGAAGGCGGAATCCGCCGGCAGGGCCTCGATGGTTTGCTGCGGCGCGGTCTGGGGAAGCCGCGTTTGCGGCATTGATGTTTGGGGGTCCGAGGCTTGTGGGCCTGGTGCTTGCTGTACGGGCGCTCCTGGGGCGGGCGCTCCGGGAGCGGGAGCGGCCTTGCCCGACTGCCAGTTGTTGTAGGCCCGGTACGCCAAGGCGCCCAAAGCGGCCGCGCCGCCATAGCCCACCGCGCCGCCGGCCACCTTGCCCACGGTCTTGCGGGCCTTTTTGTTGCCCAGCAAAAGCCCGATCAGCCCGCCCGCGGCCACCCCGCCGGCCACGCCGGCCAGGCCGCTGCCCGCCACTTTGTCCTTACCGCTCTGCACCGCCGTGCCGACGGAGGAGGCCGTGTCCGGCCCGAGAAACTGTTCCAGAAGAGATTGGGGATTCATGACCTACCTCGTTGTCTATTCAGAAGGTTAGATAGGAAGCAGGGGCGGTTTTGGCAATTGGGGCGGGGCGATTAGCCGGCGGGGACTCGACAAAATGCCGGGCCGGCGCGCCAGAGCCGGTCCGGCAGTTAACGACGCTTCGCGGTTATGGGGTCGCGGTGGTCGGGTCGATCACCGATTTGACTTCCGCGATTGCGCTGGCGGGAAAGCCGCTGATCCGCGCATGCTCGCGGATGGCTCCTTCATCTTCGGCGAGATAGATACAATAGGTCTTGTCGCCGGTGACATAGGAGTGCTGCCATTGAACCTGCCCGGTCAGTTGAGCCAGCGCTTCGTTCGATTTGGCGCCGGCGCCGCGCAACTCCTCGGCGGTCATGGCGCCGACCCCTGGGATTTCCCGTTCCACAACGTACTTTTTCATGCTGTCCTCCGTGGGATTGTTGTTGGCACATTGATTCTACGGTTTGATCCTCGCGCGCAGTCTCCCGCCGATCCAGTTCAGGATCTGAAGCAAGCCGGTATAGTTTCTGAACTGGAAGGCCGAATGCCCCTTCGCTATCGTGAAGGACAGTCTGGGTGAGGGCAAAAGAGGGAGGCGTTTGGCCCATGTTGCAGCATTCCTATGGCCAATTTTGTCCCGTCGCGATGGCGTCGGAGATTTTAGGATCCCGGTGGACGATCGTCTTGCTGCGGGAGCTTTGCGCCGGTTCGACCCGGTTCAATGATCTGCGCCGGGGCGTGCCCCGCATGTCGCCCGCGCTGCTTTCCAAGCGATTGCGCGAGCTGGAGCAGCAGGGCGTGGTGGCGCGCCGCTTGGTCCGCAAGACCCCCGCGACCTATGAATACATCCTCACCTCCGCCGGTGAAGACCTGAAAGAAGTCATCATGGCGATCGGCAACTGGGGCCAGCGCTGGGTGGAGACGGAGCCGTCGCTAAAAAACGCGGACCCCAGCTTGCTGATGTGGGACATGCGCCGCAACATCAATGGTTTGGCCCTGCCGAAACGCAAGGTGACGATCCAGTTCCTTTATCAGGACTTGCCCGATGGCGTGGGCAAGTGGTGGCTCATATGGGACCCCGACAAGGGTTCCGACCTGTGTTCCGTCGATCCCGGTTTCGAGGTGGATCTCTATGTGCATTGTGCCCTGGCAACCATGACCGGGATTTGGATGGGATTGGATACGGTGGCCCGCGCCCGCGCCGAGGATCGCCTGCTGGTCGTGGGCGATGGGGATGTGGCGCACGGCATGCAAGACTGGCTCGGGCTCAGCCCCTTTGCCAAGATCACCAAGAAAGTGCAGTGAAGGGGCCGGCGGTTTCCCGCCGGCCCGGTTGTTAGTTAGGCAGCTAGATGCCGGGTTGAGGTCAGGATTGCCGCTCCCAGGGGCTGTCCCATTCGTTGGCCACCGGGGTGTCCGGCGCGAAGCCCTGGGTCCACCACTTGGCCACGTAGGTCTGGCCGTTGTGGGTGACCACCGTGCCGGCCTCGTAGGGCACATCGGCGTTCCAGGTGGCCGTGCCGTCGGCGTTTTGGCCGATGATCACGGCCGGGTCCCAGGGGCTGACCCACTCGGCCGCCACGGGGGTATTGGGGGCAAAACCCCGGGTGAACCACTTGGCCGTATAGGTCTGGCCCTGGTGGGTGACCTGGCTGCCGGTTTCATAGCCCACCTCGGCCTGCCAGGTGAGGCTGCCGTCGCCGGCCTGCCCGAGCAGCACCGCCGGGTCCCAGGGGCTGTCCCATTCGTTGGCCACCGGCGTATCCGGGGCAAAACCCTGGGTCCACCACTTGGCCGTATAGCTGGTACCGTTGTGGGTCACGGTGGTACCGGCATCATAAGCGGTCGCGGCCAACCAGGCACCGCCATTACCGCCGCCCGTATCACCGCCGCCCGTGTCGCCACCACCGGTGTCGCCGCCGCCAGTGTCTCCGCCGCCGGTGTCTCCGCCGCCGGTATCACCGCCACCCGTATCGCCGCCGCCATCCGAGGGCAGGGTGGTGTCGACTTGGAAGCTGAAGGTGAGAGAGGAAGTGGTGTAAACCGTGTTGCCTTGGGCTTGGGTCACAGGTGTGATGTCGCCAAAATTATCCAGCACGCCGATTTGCACCAGGCCGGATTCCCGGTTCACCAGCTCGGCCAGGTCAAAGGGCCAGTCGTCCTGGCTGGTATCTTCGTCGAGCTGCAGCGTATGGCTGGCCGCGTCGCCGCCGTTGCCGTCGAAGAGGCGGAAGGTCACCTCGCTACCGGCGGGCAGATCGTTGTTGGCCCGCAACTGCCCCAAGGGCCGCCATTCGATGGCCCCGGGCTCGGTGAAGACCACGTCGATGCAGGTGTAAAAGGCCTCCGTGCTGTCGCTGCGCTGCCAGATGTTATAGATCAGGTGCTTGCCGCTTTTGTTGGCCGGCAAGGGGCAGTCCATGTAATAGCGGCCGTTTTCCACCTGGATATCGCCAAGCTGGCAAAAGGGCTCGGCCTCCAGATCCTCCCAATAGAGGGGCAGGGTGGGATCGTAGTCATCCCGCGTGACGTAAAAGATCCAGTCCTTGGTGGCGTGGGGCGCGGTGCCGCGAAAGATAAACTCAAAACGGCCGTTTTCATCCGGGCTGATGGTGGTCGTGGGCCAGTCGTCCCGGGCCAGGTTGAGGCCCTTATGGGACTCCTTGCCGCCGCCGCAAAGCTCGCCGTCGGGTACCACGGCCCGGTGCTGGCTGTTGGCCTCCAATTGATTGATGCCGTTCCAATCGTAAAGGGCTTGGGTGCCGCCTTCGCGAACGGCGGCGGCGCAGGCGTCGGATTGGGGATTTTCCGGCCCCTCCAGGAAGCAGTTGTAAACCCGGCTGACCGGCAACTCCATGGACCCGTGGGCCAGGACACTTGCGGGCAGGGCCGGCATGGCGGCGATGCCGGCGAGCAGGCCAAAAGTTGCCGGGCTACGGCGTAGACGGCGTCCCCTTAACTTTTTCTCGGTTATGAATTTCTTGTGATTAACGGAAAAGTGGTAAAGATCGATACTGCCGGCTGCTTGATCCTGCACCCGCGGATGACCATGCATAGCTTTCTCCCTTTGAGATGAATTTTCGCTAAGCCCTGACGCAATGGAGATTTGATTGTTACAAGGAGGTAACCTTTGACGCCGACGTTTGTTCCGACACGATGTAAAAGTTGCTGCGGCTTCGACGGAGGACTCGCGGATTGAAAATTAAATTACATATTAAAGTGGCACAATGAAGGCGGAACATTTCTGACAAATCAGGATCAATAGAGGATCAATTGAGGGTCAATTGACCCCTTTTGTTTATTAAAATGCTTGTGGGTTTTGGAAAGTGGCCGGGTGTGGGTTTAAGTGAAAACTGTTCGCCCACCGTCGCGTAAGGGGGCAAGGGTCCGGAACCAAAAAATTGTCGTATCGCTGTTATAGGGTCGGTATAACTTGCAAGCCTCTAGCGATCCTATTGGTGGGATGTTTTTGTTTGAACGCCCAATCCTAGAAGGCCGATTAGCTCGCCTGGGCGAGGAAGTTGCAGCTTTCCGGCAATGGCATGCGCTTTAAGACAAAGGGCGCTTCATGATCTTTATAAAATCCGCCACTGTCCCTTAAACATTCCCGGCCATGGCCGGCGGCGATGATCGCCTCGGTCAGATCAGTTTCCCCCAGCCAGCATTGGGCAATAATTCCCTTATCCCACGCGGCTTTTTGCGCACAGGTGATTGTGCGGCCCATGGTGATTTGATGAACAAAAATCGAAGCGTGGGCGCCGCGATGGGTATTCAAAGCGGGGACATACAAACCCCAAAGGCGTACGGTATTTCCTCTGATCTGTAAGGTATTGGCATCGATGACGCGGGATACATCACCGGAGATACGCTCATCCTGTTCGCGGCCGACTTCCAGGGCAAAGGATTGCATCGCTCCAAAACCGAGGCATGCCGCCGTCAAGAAGGACAGGACGAATCGCCTATTTTTTTTGTTCATGACTGAATCGTAGGCAGTTTGTCATTAAACTGCAATAATAATCGTGTAAAGGCGCCAAACGGTTAATTTTCCCGCAAAAAGAATATGAAAAATCAACATTCTAATCAGGATGGATTTTTGGCCGCGTCATTGAGACTGATTTGAGTCTGAGCTGATCCGGGGCGGGGCTTCTTTGATCTCGGCGATGGATTTCATCGACATGGCCGCCTTCGAGGCAGTCATGAATGCCAGGGTAGCGGCGTCGGTCATGGAACACGATGGCGTGCGCCCGGACACGCTGGCATCGACATCAAGGGCTAAGGCCCGCGCCGAGCTTAGTAGGGCGCGCCGAATTCCAGCCAGGTACAGGCCCGGTAGTTGGCCTGGGGGCGCCAGCTATAGAGCACCGGTGCTTCGTTGTGAAAGCTGCAGTCCTCGCCCAGGTCGGTGGTGTCTTTCGTGGCGAGCCGGCGGGTTTCGTAGAGGAAGTGGCCGGATTCCGGCGAGCGCACGGCCGGATCCTGGCGCAGGGTGGTGGTGGTGACCAGGCCGCAGCGCTGGCTGGGGGTGGTCCGGCTGACCCAGGTCTGATCGTCGCTCAGCTCGAAGTCTTGCCGGGAGGGGACCGTCCAAATCCGGCAAACTTGGTTGTCGAATTGGGTCAAGAGGTCGGTGAAGGCGGCCACGCTGTCATGGTCCGGATCGCGGCAGGCGGCTTCATAGGCCTTGATGAAATCTTGCTCGGCCGCTTGCTTGGCCGTCCGTGCCTCGGTCTCCAGCGCTTTTTCCGGGTCGTTACCGCTGAAAAAGCTGGGCAGCAGGCTGGCCCGCCAGCGCTTCAGGGCCGCCGTCCCGTCGCAGCTCTGATCGTCGCTCATGATCTTGACCCAGCGGTGATGGAGGCGGGCCGGGCGCGGCTTGACGGGCTGGGCCATGATGTGGCTGACGTGGCAGGCCAGGCGATCCCCGTCCCGGACGCAGTCCAGGGAAAGGGCGTCCAAGCGGGCGCTGTCCGTGCGGCTGAGCATCAAACCCGGATAGGGCAGCAGGCCGGGATAGGGCTCGAAAGCGGCCGCAGCCCCTGACCCCAAGAGGGCGAGGGCGGCGATCAAACAGTTGCGTGCGACGGCCCGGGCCATGTGCCATCCTTATTACGTTGGGACAGACGTCCCTATTGCAGCGCGCTTTTGCGGCGACTTCAAGTTTTCCGCGAAATCTTGACCCTCGGTGTTACAAGCCCACGGGTGTGCCGCCGGAAATGGGGATGGCCGCCCCGGTGATATAGGTGGCGGCGGGACTGGCGAGGAAGGCGATCACGGCGGCCACTTCCTCGGGGCTGCCCGCGCGCCGCAGCGCCACGCCGGCGTAGCGCTCCGCCATCACCTCCGGCACCGGCCGGCCTTGCTCCCGGGCGATGCGGGCGTTGGCCCCCATGTGCATGTCGGTCATCACATAGCCGGGGCAGACCACGTTGCAGCGGATGCCGTCGACCCCGAATTCGGCGGCGATGGTTTTGCTGAGGCCCACCAGGCCGTGTTTCATGGCGGTGTAGGCGCCGAAGCCCGCCTCGGCTCCCAGGCTGCCCGTGGAGCCCACGTTGATGATGGCGCCGCCGCCCCGGGCGCGCATCTCCGGGATCGCGCCTTGGCACAGCAACATGGGGCCGGCCAGGTTGACCCGGTAGCTCATCTCCCACTGCTGGGCGGTGGCCTCCAGGAAAGGCCCCGTGCCCAGGGTGGTGCCGGCGTTGTTCACCAAGATGTCCAGGCCGCCGAAGTGGCGGCGGGTCTCGGCGAGGGCGGCGGTGATCTCCCCGGCCTGGGTGACGTCGCAGGCAAGGGCCAAGGCTTCCTTGCCGGCGGTCTTGATGTCGTCCACCAAGGCATTCAGCAGCGTCATGCGGTCTTGCGTTTGTTGAGGGGCTTGGGTGCCTTCGGGCACTGAGCCTTCCCCTGAAGACGGCCCGGGGATGTCGGTGACCACCACCCGGGCGCCCGCCGCGCTCAGGGCCAGGGCCGCCGCCCGGCCGATACCCGCCGGTGCCGAGGCACCGGTGATCAGGGCAACCTTGCCCGAAAGATCCGTTACGGGGAGGTTGGTCGTGGGGATGTCGGTTGCGGGAAGATCGGGCATGAGGGGCTCTCCAGGGGGGTAACGCGGCCAAGCGGACGGCTCTATGGCCGTACGCGGATGGCTCGGAAACTTGGCAGATAGGCAGAGAAGCGGGGTTCAGAGATTGGCGCAAGCCGCGGGGGCGCTGGCCATGAACTGGGCGGCGGCCAGGGTGTCCTCCACCGGCATTTGCTGGCGCAGCTCGGCGGCACGGGCGTCTTCCTGGCGCACCATGGCCAAGACCAGCTCCTGCTGGGCCTCGTTCAGGTCCTGGGCCGCGGTTTCGCCGATGCAGTTGCAGCCCGAATCCCCCAATTGCAGCTGGGCATGGCACTCCGCGACCAGGGCATCGGTGACCTCATTGGCCCCGGCGGTCGCGGCGAATGACAGCCCCGCGAGGGCCGCGCAGAGGGCCGGCAGGGACCCAAGGCGATGTTTCCGGCGGCTCCCTTGGCCGCGTTGTAGGAGTCCATGCTGCAGGGGCTTCGTCATGATCTTCCCTTCCCGAAAATGCCGCTTCACCGGCGAACGCCTGATCTTAAGGTCGGTATAGCACGGGCAAAACACCCTGAGGAAGGGAAAGTGACGCTGGGCGCGGCTTGACTGGAGCCAGGCTTGGGAAGGGGGATGGTTGCGCAGGTATCACAAAACTTCTAAAGCACGGTCATAATCTCTAATATACCCGCGAAAGCGCCTGAGGCCGCCTTGGATCGCGGTCCGTTGGGGGTGAAACCGATAAGGGGATGTTAAATGGCGGGACGTGGAAAAAAGGCCGGCGCGCCCGGCGCGAAGCAAGACGAAAAGGGCGGCAAGGCCAAGAAAAAAGCCCTGCGCTCGCCGGTCTTGCCGAAAGACCTGTCGCTGGTCTCCGAGGCCTCGGCTAACCGGGCCTCTACGCAAAGGGCGCGGGCATCCCGGGCCATCGAGGGCGTGCGGGTGTGGGAAACCCTGCCCGAGGAACCCAGTGCCCCAGTGCCGGCCGAGCCTTACGAAGGCCCGCGCATTCAAATGCCCCCGCGGCGCCCCAAACCATCGGAAAAGACCGCCGTGGGCTTGACCCTGGTGACCTCTCAATCTGACCCCGCCGGAGAAAGAACCGCCGGGAACGGCGCGGCCCCGGATCTGGTTGAAGAACGGGCGGCGGTCTCTGCCAAAGACGCCTCCCCGAAAGACGCCCCGGAGGTGGAATTGCAGGCGCGGTCCCTCAGCAAGGCGGCAAGGAAGGCGAAAAAGCGGGAGGAACTGGAGCGCAAAAGAACGCGCCGGCTGCAAAAGAAAGTGCGCGACAAGCTGCGGAAAAAGAAAAAGCTGCTGGCCGGGGAGGATGCCAAGCTGGTTTACCCGGACAAGGACCGGGACCTCTCCTACGAGCGGCTCATGCCCCGGGACGACGCGGTGGCCTATTTCGAAGCCCTCTTGGACAGTCTGCGCGAAGGGAGGCTGAAATTCCGGCAAGAAGACAGAAGGCTCACCATCGAGCTGCCGGAAGAGTGCACCGTGCAGCTCAAGGCCAAGCGCAAGAACGACAAGGAATCCGTGTCCTTCGCTTTCTCCTGGCCTCGGCGCAGCCGCAAGGCCAAGTCTGACAAAGCCAAATCTGACAAGACCAAGAGCGGCAAGATCAAGAGCGATCGGACCAAGAGCGGCAAGATCATGAGCGATGGTGAAAAGGCCGGCAAGACGGAAAAACCGGCGGAAAATTAAAACGCCTGATCTTTTAATCCTGGTAGGGACCCATATCCAAGTTGGTCAGAATATTAGGCTGTGCTAACATTTCCCGCATGCCGAGAGGCTTTCTTTGGAATGGCGGTACAAGCCGCGGATCCAATTTGCAGGATAGGAGGCTGTCATGGGCCAGAGGACATGGATCGACCAGAGGACATGGATCGACCGAAGGGCATGGATCGGGTTTTTTCCGGCTTTTTTGCTGCTGCTTTCCCTGTTGGTCGCGCTGCCCGTTGCGGCCGCCGCGGCTGATGGCAAACGCAAAGGGGCGGGCCTGGCCTGTCGCCATCTCATCGTCGGCGGTTATCTGAGCACCTCCGAGAATCCGGACGGCAGCTATGCCTCGCGCTCCTTGATGACCTTCCATGACGACGGGGCCATGGAAGCCATCGACGCGCGGCAGTTTGCCGGCGTGGTGGATACGGCCTTCAGTGCCCAGCAGGGCCGGTACCGCTGCACCGGGCGGCGCTCCGTTTCGGCGACCACTCTGGACTTCGGATTTTCTGATGCGGGCGACATTGGCCGCGCCGACTATCGCCTTACGGTGAAGCGGGACGGCTCCCTGGTCGGTGAATTTGTCTTGCGCATTCTCACGCCGCTGGAAACCTGCAACCCCTTTGATCTTGCGACCTGCAGCGAAGAAGCCCGCTTCGAATTTTCCTTCACCGCCATACGCATGCCCGACTGACCAGTCACCTCGTGGGCCGCACGGGCCAGATGCGGTCTCGGACTGACCGACCCCAAAAAAGAACCGGCATTCCGCCAAGCACTTCAAGGCACGCCTTATAGCACCTGGCAAAACGCCGGTTCCGGTTTAGGCCTTATTTACCGTGCCACCTGGTGGCCTTAGGTAAACACCTTGCCGTTTCGAATGGTGACCTGTGTCCCGTCAAAGCGGGTGAAGGTGAAACCGTCGAAGTCCTCGTTATAGGTGCGGCTATAGTCTTGCAGAATGCCGATCGCCTGCTGCTCGCCGCCGGTCAGACCGTCCACGCCGTCGGTACGATAGTGGACGCCCGCCGCATCCCGGCCGATTGAGATGTTATTGGCCAGCTTGTTGATCTCGTTGCCCAGGGTCAAGGGGGCGCCGGTCCAAGGATCAAGGGTGCTGCCGTCGGCCGAGGCCTCCACCGGGTTCTGGATCTCGTAGTCTTCATTGAAGAAGGCTTTGAGGATGGTGCAGCAGGCGCCCGCGATCGTGGCATGACCGGCCGGATAAGCGGGGTGGGTCGGCGAGCCTTCGGGAAAGGCCAAGGGCAGCAAGCTGTTCCCATTGGCGCTTCTGAGGCGGCTGACCGCGTCGGAATCTATGATTTGATCGTTGATTCCGTAGTCCTTGGCGCCGTTCATTTGGTTTTCGATGCGTCCGGCAAAGACCTCCGGCCGCAGCCGACGGTGCACCAGCCATTTCTGGTACCAAGCACCGGTCAAGGAGACCCGGGCCGCCTTGGTGACCAGATCGCCGACGGCGGGCGGGCCGAAGGTGACAAAGGCCCCTTGATTGTCGATGTCCAAATAGGGATTGCTGGGCGCCAAGGCATCGGGGCCGAGGCCGAACATGATCAGCGCGGCGTTTAGGTAGGCCTGAAAAAGGTAATCCCGGTGCACGTATTCACCCAGGCCACGGTTGTCGCGAATGAAAACCGGCGTGCCGGTGAAGTTATTGTTGGGCGAGGGGCCGCCCCGCTGAATGTTCAGCCATTCATTGTAATCCAAGCCGAAATCGTCATTGGGCATGGGCGGATCGTACTTTTGGACGATGGTGCTGGGCCCATAGGGCACGTCGAACCAAAGGAACTGGCTGATGTAGGGCCCGATGAGATCGCCCGGGGTCTCCCCGCGGAAAATCGTGCCGGGGGTGACCACGCCGCCGTCTTTGGGGCCGACCGTTTTGCTGAAGGCGTTCAGGTCCGCAACCGCGTTGGCGATGTCCGTGCTGGTATCGTAATCACGAAACGGCACGTCGCGGGTCAAGGCTTGCCAATAAACCTCGCCCATCTCCGCTGACTGAAGGGCGCCGGCAAACTTGGGCGCCGGCGGAATGCGGGTCGCCTGGCCGTCCAGCCCGCACATCTCGTAGGCATAGGCGCCTTGCGGATTGGCCAGCTTGCGCACGCTGCCCGGCGAAAGCGGGACGGCGTTGAAGTCATGCTGTGATCCGCTTGAAAGGGCGCGCAGCAGGTCTTCATAGGCCGATGGGTCCACCTCTCCCAGGTGGTTTTGCGGCAGGGTTTTGAAAAAACTCGCCCGGTAATCCGAATAGCGGGCGTCGTCCCCGTTGTTCTTTTGCCGGGGGAGGCGTTGCTTCATATAGGCCACCGCCGCGCGCTGACGTACCTTCATCGCGTTCATGCGCCGACGGGTGCCGCCGCCAAAGGATCCGGATTTGCCGGCCGCATCAGCTATGCCCGGATTGACCAGGCCGGTGGTGCCGGCCACGGCGAGGGCGATGCCACCGCCCTTTAGCACTGACCGTCGACTGATGTGGGGTGAACGTTCCAAACTCGGATCAGGTGAGTCGGTTTCGGACACACTGACCCCTGCGCCCGAGGCGCCTTCCTTGTTAACCATGTTGAGAGTGCTCCTTAATCTAATGACTATGCGACTTGATTAAATTATTGTTTTTGATTATGAAATTGAAAATTAGCTAGAACTAAATTAATGACATGGATTGGTGACACTTGAAAGGAAAAAAATCAAAAATGGTGTCCCATGAATATGGGATGGGCGTGGATATGCACGACCGTAATTGGAAAACCGGTTTGCCGCTATCCGGGCATGAACCGCCGCCTCCTGATCATAGGGCCGAGATCAGTTTTTTCACCTGACCCCGAAACCAGACATGGGCGGGCTCGTGCTGCCGCCTGGGGTGCCGCAAGAGGTCCACCCGAAAGCTCGGCAGGGTGAAGGGGGGCTCGACGACGTCGATCACATCCCGGTATCGTATCTTCGGCGGGTTTTCGGACCCGCCCGAGAGGGGACAAGGCATGGGCAAACCGGACGAGCGAGACAACATGGGACAGAGGGCTTGAGCAACAACGTCGTTGGTATGGCGGCGATGCTGGTGGCCATGGCCCTGATGCCCCTGTCGGACGCCCTTGCCAAACATCTTGTGACGGCGTTCTCCGCCGAGCAGGTGTCCCTGTTTCGAAACGCCGCCCATGCCGCCATCCTGCTGCCCATAACCATCGCATTCCACGGCTGGCGGGCGATCCGGGCGGAACTTAAACTGGATCAGGTCCTGCGCGCGGCTTGTTTCGTCTTGATGACGGTGTGTTATGTGGCGGGGCTGCGGTGGACGCCCTTGGCGGAGGCCATGGCCACGGTTTTCCTGTTTCCCTGCCTGGTCTTGATTGGCTCCGTGGTGTTTTTCCACGAAAAGGTGGGCCTGGGCCGCTGGGGGGCGGCGGTGATCGGCCTGGCCGGGGTGACCATCGTCGCGGGGGCGTCCTTCGCCGAGGCGGGCCTGGGGCTGCTTTGGGTACTGGCGGCGGCGCTTTTCACGGCGGCCTATATGCTCATGACCAAGGCCGTCAGCCAGCGCGCGCCGACCTTGGTGCTCGGGCTCATGCCGGCCTTGATCGGCGCGCTGCTCTTGTTGCCGCCCGGCCTGGCCGCTTGGCGCACGCCGAGCCTGTTCGCCGCCGCCTTGATGGCGCTGGTGGGTTTGATCGCCGCGGCGGCCCACCTGCTCATTGTCCTGGCCTATTCCAAGGCGGACGCCAGTCTGGTGGCGCCCCTGGCCTATACTCAGATCATCATGGCGACCCTCTACGGCTTTCTGCTCTTCGGCGACGCGCCGGCGCTGTCCACTTGGATCGGCATCGGCATCATCATGGCCAGTGGTGTTTTCATGGCCGCCCGGGAACGCAAGGCCTCAACGGGCGCCACGGGCCGGCGCTAGCGCTGCCGCCAATTTCCAACCTGGCGTTCGACGATCGATTTTTTCGCTGGCAGCACAAGGTATTTTTTGATTGTCGCCCCGATCCTTGAGGATCATCCTGCCAAGGCAAACGATCCTTTAGAGGAGGGGTTGGCCATGAACAGCGACCTGCCGCGCGGCCTCACGCCCGGTGAAATCGAGACCTATCACCGCGACGGCGTTGTGCTCCTGCCCGGCCTGTTCGACCAGGACTGGATCGGTCTGCTGGATCAGGGGCTGCAAGCCAATTGCGAAAATCCGACCGATCGGTCGCGGGTCTGGGACCGTGACCCGGCGGGGCGCACGATGTTCTACGACAGCCAGGCCTGGCAGGGCATCGCCGAATACCGCAAGTTCATTTTTGACTCGCCGGCGGCCGCGCTGGCCGGGCAGCTCATGGGCGCCAGTGTCATCAATTTTTATTTTGATGCGGTTTTTGTGCGCTCCCCCGGTAGCCAGTTCGCCACGCCCTGGCATCAGGACGAGCCCTACTGGTCGGTGGAGGGCTATGACACCTGTACCCTTTGGATGCCGCTGGTGCCGGTCAAAAAGGAAAATGCGCTCGCTTATGTTCCCGGTTCCCACCGGCTCGATTCCGTTTTTTATCAGTACAATTTCGGCGATTTGAATCCGGACGGGAAGGCGGGCATCGACCAGGTGGATTTTTCCCACGTGGCCGAGACGGCCTTTCCCGACATTGCCGCGGACCCGCAAGGCTTCGGCGTGGTGAGCTGGGACATGGCGCCGGGGGACTGCGTGGCCTTCAACAGCCGCATCATGCACGGCGGCTCCGGCAAGCTGGCCGAGGATCGGGACCTCAGGGTTTTCACCACCAAGTGGCTCGGCGACGACGTGCGCATCAAATTCCGCGACTGCGGCATGGACCCGGACCACCGCGCCGTCATGACCGAACGCGGCCTCAAGGAAGGGCAGCGCCCCGGCACGGATCTTTATCCGCAAATTTGGCGGCGGCACTGAGTTTTCGCCAGAGGGAGTCCGTTTTGAGTTTGTTTCCCGACCGGCTCCTCTGCGGCAGCCGACCTCTTTACCCGGTTTGAGGCGTTTCCCGCGCCAGGTCCAGGGTGGCGGATAGGTCGGTTTGCTTGGCGCTTTCAAAAATGATCGAGGTCTCGATGCGGTGGATCTCCTCCCGCGACGAGAACTTTTCAACGACAATGCGGTGCAGATGGGTGGTGTCGCGGGTGACCAGTTCGACCAGGGCGTCGAAGCGACCGGTGATCATCCAGGCCGCGCGGACTTCGGCGATGTGCAGAATCTCCGCGACGAAACGGTCCAGGTTGGTCTTCTCGTGCTCGGATAACTGGATGAACAGCACCGCTCTCAAGGAAAGGCCCAGGCGGTCCAGGCACACCTCCGCATGGGTGCCGGCGATAAGGCCGCTGTCAAACAGGCGCTTGGTCCTCTCGTGAACGCTGGAGGGCGACAGATCCACGGCGTGGGCCAGCTCTTTGTTGCTCATCCGTGCGTTCTTCGACAACAGCGCCAGAATGCGCTGATCGGTTCGGTCAATCGCCATTTTTGCCGCCTTTTTCCGAAAGAGATTCGTTTGTGTGTCTCGTGGATGAACACTAAACTCTGAAACCATCCAAATGCCAAATAATATTCGATATTTGGACAGAAATCCCGAAATCTGAGGCGAAAACATGTTTGATACCAAGATTGCAATCGTCGTCCGTGACGATCTTCTCGTTTGGCAGAAGCTGAACGTGACCGCCTTCCTCACCAGCGGCATCGTTGGCGGTCATCCGGAGCTTATCGGCGACCCTTACGAGGATGGGAGCGGGCAGATCTACCGGCCGCTCATGATCCAGCCCATGATCGCGCTATCCACCGATGGGGCGGGCTTGAAAAAGATCCATGCTCGGGCGCTCAGCCGCGGGGTCCCCCTGGCCATCTATATCGAGGACATGTTCGCCACCGGCCATGACGCGGCCAACCGGGCCACCGTCAAGAGCTGCGCCACCGACGCGCTCAATCTCGTGGGATTGGCCCTGAGGGAGGATAAGAAGATCGTCGACAAGATCACCAGGGGCGCGAAAATGCATGCCTGATTGTGGCGGCTGGTCTTCTTTGCCAGTGGCTCGTTCAGTTGGGCCCGTTCAGCTGGACGCGCTCAGGTGGGGCGCGCCGGAAAGGGGCGGGGCCTCCAAGAGGGATTTCAGCACGATGGTGGTGCGCACGCCGGAAACGCTGGGGATGACGTTGATTTCGTTGTCCAGCACGGTGCAGAGGGCATCCGTGCCGGCGGCGCGGATCTTGACCAGGAAGCAGTCCTCGCCGGCGATTTTGTGCACTTCCTCCACGCCGGTGACTTGGGTCAGGGCGTCGGCCGTGTCCACGCCGGGGTTGGGTTTGAGTTCGCGCACAAAAACAAAAGCCAGGAGCGGCAGCCCCAGGGCCGGCCCGTTCAGGCGGGCGCTGTAGCCCTTGATGAAGCCGGCTTCCTCCAGCCGGCGGGTACGTTCCGAGATGGCCGAGGCCGCCAAACCCACCCGGCGGGCGATTTCGGCCTTGGAAGTGCCGGCGTCGTTTAGAAGAATCGACAGAATTTTTTGATCGATATTGTCGAGTCGCATTGACTTTTCCAAAATTGAAGAATATTCGTCGGTTTATTAGAAGAAGTCCCGACGAAACGCAAACGAAGTTTGTGTCCGGCGATGCGCCCCGATCCCGACCGTCCGAGGCCACCTCATGGATACCGTGCCCGTTCA
>JANQKX010000471.1 GCA_028280915.1 Kiloniellaceae bacterium | reverse complement strand
ACACTGTCGTCGAGGGCGGTCAATTCGCCGGCCGCCGTGACATCGGGATGGCTGGCCAGGATCTGCTCCACCAAGGTGGTGCCGGAGCGGGGCATGCCGACGATAAAGAGCGGGACGGGGCCGCTGCTCGGCCCTTGCCGTGGCGCGCGCGGGCCGGTGGCGTAAAGCTCTTTGAGGGCCTCGTGGGTGGCCTCCATGGCATCCATTTTCGAGCCCAGTTGGGCCCGCATGGCCCGGTTGCCGGTCTGGTAATGAGCAAAGGCCTTGGGGTAGTCGCCCGCGGACTCGAAGGCACGACCCAGGGCAAAATCCATCTCGATGGCGGTTCGGCCCGACACCTTGGGGAGGCCTCGCGCCTGCTGCAGGGCCGCCAGCCGGGGGTCCTCCGCCTTGAAAGCGGCCAGGGTCGTCAAATGCAGCCAGGCCAGGCCTTGACGCGGATCCAGGGTCACCGCCCGCTCGCAGGCCGCCTCGGCTTCTTTCAGATGGCCCAATTCGATCAGGGCGCTGGCGGTCTCGGTTTCAAACAGCGCGGGCCGCACCCGGCCGCGGGCGCCCATTTGGAACAACCGCACCGCTTCTGCCACGTGCCCCGCCGCTTGCTCGACGAGGCCCAAATGATAGAGGATCTCCCCTTCGCCGGGAAAGGCGGTCAAGGCATCCCGCAAGACGGCGGCGGCCTCGGCGGGCCGTTTCAGGTCCCCCAGGATCTGGCCCCGCAGCAGGCGGTTGTTCCGGTCCGCCGGGCTGCCATGCCCGCCCTTGGTCTGGACCACCTCGGCCAGATCTTGCGCCACCGCCAGCGCGTCGTCGCCCCGGTCGGCCTCGAGAAGGGCCTTGGCCAGGTTTTCCCGGGCGCTCAGCAGGTCCGGGTCGATGGCAACCGCTTCGCGAAAGCAGGCGATGGCTTGGAAGATGTTATCGCGGGTCCGCAGCAAGGCGCCCAAATTCAGATAGGTCAGGGCATGGCCCGGCGCCAAACCAAGGGCGCGCTGATAGGCGGCCTCCGCCTCGGCCCCTTGACCAAGCGCCGCCATGGCCATGCCCAGGCTGTAGTGGGTATCGGCACTATTGGGCATGCGCGCGGCCGCCGCCTGCAGTAAGGGCAGAGCCTCCTTGACTCGTCCCCCTTGGCCCAGACAGCGCCCCAAGAGCAGCAGCGCCTTGGGGTGATCGGGGTGTTGCTGCAGGATCGCGCGACAGGTCGCTTCGCAGGTCGGCAGATCCCCCCGCTCCAGGGCGGCCCGGCCATCGGCTAAGCTCTGCAATAGGGAAGGGGTCATCGCCGCGGGTTATGAATTAAGAGATGGATCGTACCCAGAGGGCACAAATTGGGGGTGCTAAGTCATTGAAAACAATGGTGGGCGTAGCTGGGATTGAACCAACGACCTCTCGCGTGTGAAGCGAGCGCTCTCCCGCTGAGCTATACGCCCTTTCTGAGTTCCGGCCAAACCCGGGCCGTAAGGCAGCATGATTTATGTCAGCGCCGCGCCGCTGTCAACCGGCCAAACCGCAATAACAGGCGAATTTGCCGCCGCTCTTCCTTAGACCTTGCCCAGGGCGTCGGCCAAGTGGTCGAAGTGATCGATGACATGGGCGGCCTTCATATCCGACAAGGGGATCTTTGCATAGCCGAAG
>JANQKX010000451.1 GCA_028280915.1 Kiloniellaceae bacterium | reverse complement strand
CCCCTGAGTGGCGGGCTTGGCTTTGGGCCACTTGTGGGGATCGGCCGCCAATAAGTCCCGCGTGTAGGAGGCCTGTGGATTGGCAATGATGGATCTCGTGTCCCCCTGCTCCACGATCTTGCCGTCACGTAGAACGAGCAACCGCCCTCCCAAGGCCTCCGCGACTGTTCCTTCGTGGGTGATGGCCAACAGGGTCCCGCTACTTTCTGGAACTTGTAAAAGCAGATCGACCACCCGGCTCTGGCGCTCGCTGTCGAGACCCTTGGTCGGTTCGTCGGCCAGCAAGATCGGCGCGCGTCCCGCCGTCGCCGCCGCGAAGGCGACACGTTGTGCCATGCCCCCCGAGAGCGCGCCGGGGAGGCGTTTCTCAGCGCCTTTCAGTCCGAGAGCGGCAAAATCCAAGGCCGTTTGTTGCTTGGCCCGGGCGCCAATCAATCCACCCACATGGCGGTGGGTCTCTTCCACCTGCCGCCACGATGCCATGAGCGGTCCGAGGGCCCGCCATGGCTCCTGCGGAAGCGTGGTGATTTCTCGTCCCCACAGCTTGGATCGGGCTTTGTGGTTCAGAATGTCGACGCGTTGACCGTTGATGGAAATGATGCCCTCGCTTGAGAGCCCCTCGGGGAGGGTGCCAAGGACGGCTTGGGCAATAAGGCTCTTTCCGGCGCCCGTCTCGCCCATGATGACGAGGGTTGCGCCACTCTCAACCTTGAAACTCAGCGGCCCCAGCAGGTGGAGATCACCGGCAACAACAGAAAGATTGTCAACTTCGATGGCGATCATCGTTTCAGCAGACCCCCGACGCTCAGGTGAAGGGCGAGCACGGTCAACACGAGGCAGGCGATGGGCTGCAGTATGAGAAACGGCGCCTCGCGCCAATAGGGCAGCAACTCACTCATCATGACACCCCATTCGGCGGTGGGGGGCCGCACGCCGACGGAGATGAAGCCAAGGGCGGCAACGGCCGTTACGGCAGCCGCGGCACCAAAAGCGGCCACGGTCAACAGGCCCGGTCCAATTTCCGGCACGAGATGGCGGCGAATGATGAGTCCGGGCGAAAATCCCAGCATGCGGGATGCCTCTACCGCCGGCTCCGCAAGCACAACACGCGATCGTTGCCTTGTGTATCGGAAGTATTCGACCCAAAGCGTGAGTGAAATACCCACATAAAGCGCCCACCACGACCCCGGCGAGATGGCTGCCAACATCAGAACCAGGAGCAGCCCCGGCAGGGCCAGCACGGCATCGGCGAAACTGGTGAGTAGCCGATCAGTCCAGCCTCCGGACCATGCCGCGAAAACACCTAAAAGCGTGCCCGGGATCGCGGCGGTCACCACCGAAAAAACCGCGAGGGAAAGCGATAGCTGTGCACCGGAGAGCAGCCTTGCCGCCATGTCCCGGCCGAGATGATCCGTGCCCAAAAGGTGCGCGCCACTCGGCAGCTGACGGGCATCAAGCAGCGATTGCTTGGCCGGGTCCTGCCCAACGAGGTCGGGGCCCATAGCCGCGGCCAAAGCCAGCGCCAAGAGCAGAACGAACCCGGTCAGGCGCGCTGGGCTGATACGGGGCCAGTGCCGTTTCACACCCGTTAGTGAATCACTTGC
Organism: Kiloniellaceae bacterium; assembly: GCA_028280915.1. Lineage (GTDB taxonomy): Bacteria > Pseudomonadota > Alphaproteobacteria > Kiloniellales > Kiloniellaceae > JANQKX01. The sequence continues at coordinate 26,011 of JANQKX010000451.1, read as the reverse complement.
TGTTTGATCTGTCATGCGGCGCGTGTCCTCGGGTCGATGCCTCGGCAGGTAAGGTCAATCATCAGATTGAGGGCCACATAGAGCAGACCAAGCGTTAGGGCCGTGCCCTGAACCATGGCAATGTCACGGCCAAATATGGCGTGGACCAAGGCGTGGCCGATCCCGGGCCACGCAAACACGGATTCGACGATAACGACGCCTTCGATCAGGTACGCCATTTGCACGCCCACATAAGTAACCACCGGGAGAGAGGCGTTGCGAAGCACGTGGCGCGTGACGGTCAGTCGTGCGGACAATCCTTTCGTCCGCGCGAACAGACGCCATTCCGAGCGCATCGCTTCTTGCACCGAATCCCGCACCACGCGGTTGGAGACGGCCGCCAAGCCAAGACCCAAGGTCAAAGAAGGAAGGACAAGATGTTCAATGCCACGGAAGCCGGCCACCGGGAAAAGGTCAAGCTGAACGGCGAAAACCAAAACCAGTACGACGCCGAGTGCAAAAGCAGGAATGGCGCGGAAAAAAACCGAAATCGCCAGGGATACGCGATCCACGATGCCGTCCGGGCGCAAACCCGCGGCGACGCCGACCGGAACCGCAATCAGCACGGAAGCGACAACAGCGCCGGCGGCCAGAAGAAGCGTATAGCCTAACTGGGTCCGGATTTCGTCAATGACAGGCGTGCCGTACACGAGCGAGCGGCCCAGGTCCAAGTGAGCCAGCGCGCTGAGCCATGAATAGAGCTGGGCGGACCAGTGCCGGTCCAGACCCAGCTCCGCGCGCACGGCTTCGGCGGCGGCCGAGTCCATCATGTCGTAACCATAGCGACCGGCGGCTATTTTGTACGCGGCATCGCCGGGCAGGGCACTCATCATGGCAAAACTGATGAGGCCGACCACCAGTGCGACAACAACCGCTTGCAGCCCCCGCTGGGCGAGGGCTGCAACAAAGGGCTTTAGGGTGGTCATTCGGGCCAGGAAACCTTACTCAGTCCATAGGTGCGCTGCAGTGGATCAATCACCACCCCCTCCAGATCGGCGGAAACGGCAGCCGTGTGCTGATACCAGGTGATGGGCAGCAGAGGCAGTTCGTCCTGCAGGGCTTTTGCCACCTTGGCAATGTTGGGCGCGCGTTTGGCCTGGTCGGCCGTCATGGCAATATCGTCCAGGGCATTTGCGACCTCGGCGTTGTCCCAGCCCATGGCGCCCCAATCGCCGCCACCGATGCCGAAATCTTGAATCGTGGTGCCGATGGGATCCGGTGTAAGGCCATAATTGCGGGCATAGAGGGCAACTTCCAGCGTACCGTCCTGATGGCCGGCGGGAATTTCGGAATAGCTGGCAACGCTGACCTCCAACTCTATCCCGACCTCGCGCCATTGGTCCTGCAGGGCGGCGGCCATTAGCGGCAATTCGGGCCGGTCAGGGAAGGTGCGCAGCAGCACTTTGAACCGCTCGCCATCCTTCGTCAGGATACCATCATCACCCGGAGTCCAGCCGAGATCCGCGAGGAGCGACTTGGCCCGTTCAACATCATAGTCCAGCGGCGACAGAGAGGGATCGTGCCAACCGGCCAGGGCAGGCGGGAACAATTGGGTTGCCGCGGATTCGGGAAATCGGTTGATCGCCGTCGCGATGCCCGCGCGATTGATGGCAAGACTGAGCGCCTGGCGGGCCTTCACATCGCTAAAAAAGGGATGACCCGAGTTTACCTTCAAGATCACGACCCGCGGGATCGCCACGGCCGTGACTTCGACTGAATCGACGCTCTCCAGGCGCGCGAATCCTGAAGGATCGAGGTTGAAAACCATGTCGGCATCGCCGCTTTCCGCAAGGAGCGCACGAGTCTCCGCGCGCCCCGCCGCCAGGTAGCTGGCGGATTCGATCGCCGGCTTTTCGCCCCAATATCCGTCAAACCGCAGTAGATCCACGCTTTGCGGCGGCGTGAACCTCTCTACCTTGAATGGCCCTGTGCCGATCAGCGCGACCGGATTGCCCTCTGCATCGAAGGCGGAGGGCGCGGGTACAATCGTGGTTGCGTGGGTGAGAACGGCCGGGAGGGCCGCGAAAGGGCGCTCCAAGGTGAACACCAAATCACCGTCACCCGCCTCGATCGCCTTGATCGGCGTCTTTGCAAGGACGCCCGGCTGCTGCCAGGCGCGGTTCAAAACCCGGGCGGCGGCCTGAGCGTCAAATGGTGTGCCATCGTGGAACTTAACGCCCTCGCGCAGGTTGAACGTCCAACTCGTGCCATCTTCAGATACACTCCAATCCGTGGCGAGGCCAGGCAGAAGAACGCCCTTCTCATCTGCGTTCACAAGGTTTTCCATGATCTCCAGGGATTGGATCGCGAAACCCGCGACCGCTGGATCATAGCTCGCGATCTCCCAAGGAGATGCAACGGTTATGCGGGTCCGATCTTCTGCGTGAATTGGGGAAGAAAACAAAATGACGGCACTCAACAGAGCCGCGCACGCGCGAAAGAACATTCTCGATCTCCAGGGGTTTGATTTGCTTGCCAGAGTGGGTAAGATTCAAGGGCAACGTTATAACATATCATCAAACCAATACGAGTCCAAAATGGCCGCCTTACTGTTGAAGGGAGATGACGGTGTTGCCGCAAGAGCCGACAAAGTTCATTGTGGAGGTGTCGTCACCGGGCCCTTGTTGGGTTACGTCAAAGGTGTTGCCGGCACCACTTTCTCATAGGCTCTGATACCGGACATGATCAGGCCACCATTATTCATAAACCGAGGCTGCTATCGGACAATGGAACGAGCTACCTCGCCAAAGACCTGGCCGATTGGCTCGAGGAGCAGGACATGGACCACGTCCGGCGAAAGGATTCTGTTTTGCTTTGCGCGACGTACGGCCTCTGTTGGCGCGGCGCTACCGTGCCCCACTGATTCCAGTTAGGCTTGCTGCCACTCCAATGAGATGATTGGAGGTTTGTCGTAGAGTCCAACTTTCTTTTCGAGGCTCCGGGAAAGACAAGGGAGAAGACCGTTGTCATACTGTGAGGGAGAACCATAAACTCCTCCACTCGTCACTGATACACACTCGCCCTGGACCTCTGGGAGTATTTCCGGTCCGTCAATCTCCGATATGTCAACTCATTCGCAATCCCGAATTTTCTCGCTTGAGCAATCTAGCGTAGCTCAGCGACTTTAGGTGGACACTCGGTCTTATTCGCAATATCAACTTTCCGACAGTTGGGCTTGGCATCATGAAACACATCGCGTTGCCGATGCCCGGCGGCATGTCCGCCTAACAGCCAACTCAAGTTGCTTCCGAAGGTGCCGCGAGACGGGGAGAGTTAGCCATTAATGGAAGTTGGGGATTCCGGTCTTACGATGGATTTTTTTTCGCGACCCGGCTAGGTTCCCCGTGATGGGAGGCGCGTTCGGCGCCTCTCTGTCAGGCAAAAAAGGCAAATGGCAACCTAATGTTGGATACGGCTGTTCAATGGGATGGGGTTCGGTCCGACCCACCGAGGCTGCAGCGCACTTGGGGCGTCGCGGGTTGTCGGTTTCTAGCCGACGGTGGCCGCACACGACTGGCCGATTTGCATCAGAGCGGCGCACTGAAGGTCCGATTCCCCAGAACCGCAGACCCCGACACGGTGGAAGCGGTGATTTTAAACACGGCGGGGGGCCTCACGGACGGCGACCGGCTTCACATCGAGGTTGCCGTGGGCGAAGGCGCATCGGCAAGCCTAACCACACAAGCCTGCGAGAAAATCTATGCCTCGCGCTGTCACAATGCCGAAATTGTCTCTCGCCTGACCATTGGCGCGGGCGCCTATGCCGCTTGGTTGCCACAGGAAACCATCCTGTTCAACGCGGCCCGCCTTCGGCGTACTTTCGACGTCGACTTGGCGGCGGACAGCCGGCTGCTTGCGCTGGAGTCAATTCTATTGGGCCGCAACGCCATGGGCGAACGCCTGCTGTGCGGGACGATGAGCGATCGCTGGACGATTCGTCGCAATGGCCGGCTGATCCATGCCGAGGCCCTGCGCATCACCGAGGAGAGCATCGGCGACCTGGAGCGGGCCGCCCTGCTCGCCGACGCCACGGCGATGAGCACCATTCTTTACGTGGGTCCCGATGTGCCGCAGGCTGCGGAGGCGCTCCGCAGGACGGTAGATACTCTGCCTGACCCAAAGGGTCTGCTCGGCATCAGTGCCTGGAACGGCAAACTGCTGGTGCGCGCCGCCGCCGCAGACGGCCTTGAGCTGCGGCGGCTTCTTGTCCCACTGCTTACCCATCTGAACCGCGGCAAACCCTTGCCCCGTGTCTGGTCGCTTTAGGAGGTATCGCGATGAACTTAACCCCTCGCGAGAAAGATAAGCTATTGGTTTCCATGGCCGCGATGGTCGCACGGCGGCGGCTGGAACGGGGTGTCAAGCTCAATCACCCGGAGGCCATCGCCTTGATTTCCGATTTTATCGTCGAAGGCGCGCGGGACGGGCGCTCGGTTGCCGATTTGATGGAGGCCGGTGCGAAGGTGGTCGGCCGCGATCAAGTGATGACGGGCGTTGCGGAGATGATTCACGACGTCCAGGTCGAGGCGACTTTTCCCGATGGCACCAAGCTCGTCACCGTGCACCATCCGATCCGCTAAGGAGGCCGCAATGATCCCAGGAGAAATTCTCACCGCCGAAGGCGAGATCGAGCTGAACGCTGATCAAAACGTGCTGGTTCTCGAAGTGGCCAATAGCGGCGACCGTCCGATACAGGTCGGTAGCCACTATCACTTCCATGAAACCAACGAGGCACTTCTTTTCGACCGGCAAGCCGCCAGGGGCCGGCGCCTGGACATTCCGGCCGGTACCGCCCTGCGCTTCGAGCCGGGCCAAAGGCGGGAGGTATGTTTGGTGCCGTTGCGCGGCCGCCGAATGGTCTATGGATTCAACCAAAAGATCATGGGCGCATTGGATTAGGGGAGCGAAGACATGCCGACAAAGATTTCGCGGGCCGCCTATGCGGGCATGTTTGGCCCCACGGTCGGTGACAAGGTCCGCTTGGCGGACACCGAACTCTTCGTCCAGGTAGAGCGGGATCACACGATCTATGGCGAAGAGGTAAAGTTCGGCGGCGGCAAGGTCATTCGTGACGGCATGGGACAATCGCAAAGGTCCAGGGCCGAAGGGGCGGTCGACACGGTGATCACCAATGCGTTGATTATCGACCACTGGGGTATTGTCAAAGCCGATGTGGGCCTTCGGGACGGCCGTATCGCCGGGATCGGCAAGGCGGGCAACCCGGAAACCCAGGCCGGTGTCGACATCGTCATCGGCCCGGGAACCGAGGCGATCGCCGGCGAGGGCAAAATCCTGACGGCCGGCGGGATTGACGCGCATATCCATTTCATCTGCCCGCAACAGATTGAAGAAGCCCTGATCTCCGGTGTCACCACCATGTTGGGCGGCGGCACCGGCCCCGCGACGGGGACAAACGCCACGACCTGCACCCCCGGCCCCTGGCATATCGCGCGCATGATCCAGGCCGCCGACGGCTTTCCGATGAACCTTGGCTTTGCCGGCAAGGGTAACGCTTCGTCCCCTAACGGGTTGATTGAACAGGTGGCCAACGGGGCTTGTGCCCTCAAACTGCACGAGGATTGGGGAACCACCCCCGGCGCGATCGATTGCTGCTTGGACGTGGCCGATCAGATGGATGTGCAAGTGATGATTCACACCGATACCTTGAACGAATCAGGCTTTGTGGAAAACACCATCGCCGCCATCAAGGGACGGACCATTCATGCTTTCCACACCGAGGGCGCCGGCGGCGGCCACGCACCGGATATCATCAAGATCTGCGGTGAGGCCAATGTGCTGCCGTCCTCGACCAATCCCACGCGCCCCTACACGGTCAACACCATCGACGAGCATCTCGATATGCTGATGGTCTGCCATCACTTGGACGACAACATTCCCGAGGACATCGCCTTCGCCGAAAGCCGTATCCGCCGCGAAACCATTGCGGCGGAGGATCTGCTGCACGACATGGGGGCCTTTTCGATCATTGCCTCCGACAGCCAGGCCATGGGCCGGGTCGGCGAGGTTCTGATTCGCACCTGGCAGACCGCGGACAAAATGAAACGGCAACGAGGGTCGCTTCCGGAGGAGACCGGTGACAATGATAATTTCCGCGTTCGCCGCTACATTGCCAAGTACACGATCAATCCCGCCATTGCCCACGGTCTTGCCGCAGAGGTCGGTTCGGTCGAGCAGGGCAAGCGCGCTGATCTGGTCTTGTGGTCGCCCGCCTTTTTTGGCGTCAAGCCGGATATGGTAATCCTAGGCGGCACGATCACCGCTGCCGCCATGGGAGACCCCAATGCCTCGATCCCGACCCCGCAGCCGGTGCACTACCGGCCAATGTTCGGTGCCTTCGCCCGTTCCCGGACCGCATCCGGCATCACCTTCGTATCCCAGGCCGCGGCGCAGAGCCAACTGGCTGATCAGCTCGGTATTGCAAAGGAGCTTGCCGCGGTGACCAACACCAGAGCCGGGATATCCAAGAGTTCCATGATCCTCAACGATACAACGCCGATGATCGAGGTTAATCCGGAGACCTATGAGGTGCGCGCGGACGGGGTGCTTTTGACCTGCGAGCCGGCTGAGGAACTCGCCATGGCGCAGCGTTATTTTCTGTTCTAGGCCGGTTGAATGTTGAGAGCCATTGATATCAAACGCAAAGGCCTATGGGACGGCGACGCCTGCGACACGGTGGAGCTGCCCTACGATCAGCGCCACCGCCGTCGTCTCGCCATGACGGGCCGCGGCGGCTTGGCCTTCCTGCTCGATCTGAAGCGGACCACGGTCCTGCGCGACGGCGATGGCTTGGCGCTTGAGGACGGCCGTATCATCGGCGTGACCGCGGCGGCGGAGCCGCTCTTGCAGATCACCTGCCGTGATCCCGACCACTTGGCGCGGGTTGCCTGGCACCTCGGTAACCGGCATCTGCCGACGCAGATCGCAGACGGATCCCTGAGGATCGCGGAGGACCATGTGATCGCCGGGATGGCCGAACAGCTTGGTGCGGAGGTGCGGAAAATCGTTGCTCCCTTCGATCCGGAAGGTGGCGCCTATGAACATGACCGCCACATCGTGGAGGCCGGCGGCAATGGATAACCGGGCGCTTTACCGTTTAATGACTTGGCTTTCGCCCAGCTATCCGGTCGGTGCCTTTGCCTATTCCCACGCCATAGAATGGGCGGTCGAGGTCGGCTGGGTGAATGATGAACCCTCGCTGCAGCGCTGGATCGAAGACCTCGTATGCCACGGCGACGTTTGGAGCGACTGCATCTTGTTTTGCCAGACCTACGATCGGGCCGATGATCTGCCGGCCCTGGCCGGCCTGAACGACTTGGCGCTCGCTTTGGCATCCAGCGAGGAGCGCTATTTGGAAACAACCGCTCAGGGAACGGCGTTTCTGAAGATCACGGGGGACGCTTGGACCTGGCCCGGTGACGGGGCGCTGCGGGACACTCTCGGCACGGCCGTGGCCTATCCGCTGGCTGTCGCGGCGGCAGCGGCCGGGCATGGGGTCGCCAAGGAGGTGGCACTGCAGGCTTACCTGCATGGATTCGTGGCCAACCTGATATCGGCAGGCATCCGTCTCATCCCCTTGGGTCAAACCGCGGGACAGCGGCTCCTTGCCGCCCTTGAAGGGTCTTTGGATGACGTGCGAAGAAAGGCACTGGCGGCGACCATCGACGACCTGGGAGGCGTGGCGCTGCGGTCCGACATCGCGGCCATGCAACACGAAACTCAATACACAAGGCTCTTTCGCACATGAACAGATCTTTTCATGGCCCCTTGCGGGTCGGCATCGGTGGCCCGGTCGGCTCCGGCAAGACGGCGCTGATGGAACAACTTTGCAAACGCTTCCGCGATCGCCTGGACATCTGTGCCATCACAAATGATATCTACACCAAAGAGGACGCGCTGATTCTGACCCGTGCCGGCGCTTTGCCGGAAGCGCGCATCCTGGGCGTGGAGACGGGCGGCTGCCCCCATACGGCCATTCGCGAGGACGCCTCGATTAACTTGGCCGCCGTGGCATCGATGAACGAGCAATTCCCGGCGCTTGACCTGATCTTAATCGAATCCGGCGGCGATAATCTGGCGGCCACCTTTTCACCGGAACTGGCGGACATTACGATCTATGTCATCGACGTTTCGGCTGGCGAGAAGATTCCCCGCAAAGGCGGGCCGGGCATTACACGCTCGGATCTTTTGGTGATCAACAAAACCGACCTGGCCGACCTGGTCGGCGCCGACCTGGCTGTCATGGAGTCCGATACCAAGCGAATGCGCGGCAAGCGGCCCTTTGTTTTCGCGAACATGAAGGTGGGCGTGGGGGTTCAAGAGATCGCCGACTTCATCGTCAAGTTCGGCGGCCTGGCTGCCAAGAAAACGGATTGACCATGGTGGGTTTCCGCTCCGCGCCCTTGAGCGCGCGCAGATCGGCGCAGGTGAAATTGCAACGAACCGCTTTGCCGGAAAGGGAAAGCTTTGTCGCAGCCCTCGGCTGGGGACACTGCTTCTTACCTCTTTTGCTGTGATGCCCGCGACGCGGCATTGAGACGGGCGGTTCGTGCCCGAATGCGTTTGGTTCCCTCGGGTGTGCCGTCATGATGGGAGCCGACCCAACGGTCCAAGGGCATCTCGATGGTGCCGTAGTTACAATTGAAAAACTGATGATGGAGCTGGTGGAAGAAGGAGCCGATGCGGACCCGGCTCCGTTTGCGCAAAATCAGGTAATGGTAGCCCGAATGGGACGTGATGGCGCCAAAGGCGAGCCAACAGCCCAGATAAAGCATATGCACCGGGTGAGAGGGCACGACGAGGAAAATCAGCATGGCGCTGAAGTAGAGGATATGTTCCACGGGATGCATCGACAGACCCGACCAGGGGCCAACGTCAACGTTGCGATGGTGCACGCTGTGAACATGGCGATAGAGAAACGGTACGTGCAGCAGCCGATGCACCCCGTAGAAATGGACGGCGTGATAGACCGGCAACAAGAGGAAGAGGGCGACCACCCAAACCGGGTTCTCCGCCAGCGTGACGGTCGGCAACAGGTCGTTGGCATAGGCGCAAAGCAGCACGACTTCGTAAGCGGTCCAGATGGGCACGCCAAAAGCCAGGGTCCAAAACATGTTGTCCCAAACCTGGACGCCGAAGGTGAAGGGCGGGCCCGCGCGTGACCGCTCCCGGGATCGGTAGCGGGTCTCCCGGCCTTGGCGGTGCCAGCGGTAAAGCCAAAGGTGCAGGCCCCCGGCCAGGACGCAGGTGGCGGCGGCATTGCACACAAAAGCGACAGTGATCCAAGCGACGCTGAAGTCCGCGATGGCGGTCAGCGGCGGCAGGACCCAGAGCCAAATGGCGAAGGCGGCCAGGAGCGACAGGGCGTTGTCGGTCAAGGTCAGCCAGCCGGACGACAGCCAGCGAAGAGAATCGGCCCATCGAAACGGCCATTCAAAGAAGGGCGTGACCATGACGGGCAGGGCCGGGGTCCAGTTCCAGCCGCCCCGTGATGTAGCGATCCTCTCGGGCGAAGTGGAACCGTCCGTTGTCAAAGTGCCATCCGCCGGCATCGTGTGAGCTCCCCTCTTAAGGCAGGTCGCCGCCAACTCTCACCTAACTCTAGCTCAGGATCCGCTTTTCGTGTAGTGTCGATTCCACAAGAGATCATAGCAGAATTGTTATGCTTCAGCGAAAGCCGCATCTTCCCTCAATCCCTAAAATCCGCGCTTTTGAGGCGGCCGCGCGGCAGGGCAGTTTCACCCGTGCGGCGCAGGAATTGAATATCTCCCAGTCGTCGGTCAGCCGCTACATTCTCGCCCTTGAGGCGGAGCTGGGGGTGCAGCTCTTCAAGCGGGAAAGGCAGGCGGTCATCTTGACCGACGCCGGCCGCTACCTGGCCGCCCAACTGGGGAGTGCCCTGCGCGAAATCGAATCCGCGATGCATGTGGTCGCCAGGTGGAGCGGTGATGCCTCGGTCGTTATTGGCTGCACCCATGCCGTATCCCACCTCTTCCTGATGCCCCGGTTCAACGTCCTTAAGGAGAGCTTGGGCCAGACCACCCACCTCCGTGTCATGGCCTTCGAACACGATTCCCATGATCTGTCGGCCAGCTCTCAAGTGGACATCATGTTCGGCTACGGGACTGACGGCGACCTGCCCGAGGGCAGCGTGGTCGTCCTTCAAGAAGCGATCGCGCCGGTCTGTTCGCCGGACCTTGCCGAGAGATACGCGCAAGTTCTGGCCGGACCTCTGCACAAGTGGCAGGGGCTGCCCTTCCTTGGGATCGACCTGGCCAATCTGGGCTGGAGCACATGGGAGGACTGGTTTCGGCTACAAGGGGAACAGGGGTGCGCCATCGCGGCGACGGAGTACGAAAACTACATTTACCTCCTGGAAGATGCCTGCCGGGGCACCGGGCTGGCCCTGGGGGCCCGACATCTGATCGACGGCTATCTCGGCGCCGGCCGTTTGGTTTTCGCCCGGGGCGGCTATCAAACGACCGAACGTCTGCTCACGGCGTCTCTCACGCCGAGAGGGCAGATGAACCCGGTCGGCCCTCCTTGCCTTAAGCTCCTGCCGGGATTGGCGGGCTAAAGCCGCCTGATCGCGGCCGATTTAAAGGCTCTGCGGTCCCGCGCGTCAAACAAACGGGCCGCCCCACATCACAATTTCTGTTTTGCCTCTTTTATATAATGAAACAAAGTTTTATTATTCGGAATAATCGATCAATCATTTTGCCTCGGCCCTAAGGTCACAAGGCAGCCCATTGCTTGGCGGATTTTGCGCCCGAGAAGGGGGACTAGGGTGGTGAAGAATAGCTTTGACTACATCGTGATCGGCCTGGGCGGACTCGGCAGTTCCACCGCTTACTGGCTGTCCCGGCGGGCCGGCGCGGAAGTCCTAGGGCTGGAACGCTTCGAGTTTGGACATGGCCGCGGAGAGTCACAGGATCATTCCCGTATCATCCGCCTCACATACCATACCGAGGACTATGTGCGCTTGGCCCAACAGGCCTACGCCGCCTGGGATACCTTGGAAGAAGAGTCGGGTAGCCACGTTGTTCTTAAAACCGGCGAGATCAATTTCTGGCCGCCGGTCACCACCTTGGTAGAAGAGGATTATCTCAAGAGCATGGCGGTTTGCGGCGTTCCCTTCGACTGTTTGGATCATCGCGAGGTCATGAAGCGATTCCCGCAGTTCGTCGTCGATGACGCGATCCGAGGCGTGTATCAGCCCCAAGGCGGCCTGGTGGGGGCCATTGCCGCCAACGAGGCCCACCGGCGCATGGCGACGCAAAACGGTGCGGTTCTCTTGGACAATCGGCCGGTCACGTCGATCCGGCCCATGGAGAACGCTTATGAGGTTGTTGCGGGTGGCCAGGTGTTCCAGGGCGGGAAACTGGTGATCGCAGCGGGCCCCTGGACAAACCAGGTACTCGCTCACTTCGGCCTTTCCCTGCCGTTGACGGTCACCCACGAGCAGGTGAGTTACTTCGCATCGCCCCATTTGGACGATTTCATGCCGGAGCGCTTTCCCGTTTGGATTTGGATGATCTTGGACAACTACTATGGATTTCCCGTCTATGGCGCCCAAGGCGTCAAGGCCGCCAAGGACCGCTTTGCCCCGGTCGATCCCGACCAGCGCGGTTTTGACCCGGATCCGGTGAACGAGGAAGAGGTGCGCAGTTTCTTGCAGCAGCATATTCCGCGGGCGGTGGGGCCGCTGCTGTATACAAAGACCTGCCTATTGACCCACACGCCGGATATCGACTTTGTCCTCGACAGGCTGCCCGGTCATCCCGATTGCTGCGTGGTTGTGGGGGCGACCCATGCCTTCAAGTTCGCCTCCGTCATCGGTCAAACGCTCAGCGAATTGCTGGTCGACGGAAGCACGGACAAGAGGATCGACGCTTTCCAATTTTCCCGGCCGGCACTCGGAAAACATACCGCACCGTCAAATCTTTAACGACGTGTTCTTTGGCCGCGCTCCGCTTGCGGTCGGGGTGCCGCCGGGTTGTGCCCCGTTGGAGCCATGGCAGAGAAAGATCGGGCGTGCCGGGAAAGCACGCCCAATGAGCAAAAAGGCCTCGCGCAGCGGCTCAGCTTTCAATCCACCACCGGGACACAAACTGGAGCCCGTCCATCTGCCAGGCGGAAGACATCTGATCCGCGTGCTGCACGCGCTTGTTCTTGACCCAGATGCTGCTGGGCAACATGGGAACGATGACGCCGCCATCGTCATGGACGATCATTTGCATTTCGATGTACATGTCCCGACGCTTCGCCTCGTCCAGTTCGGAGCGGGCTTCAATGAGCAGATTGTCGAACTTTTCATTGCTGAAGCGGGTGTCGTTCCACGGTACGCCGGATTGGTAGGCGATGGAGAACATTTGATCCTCGGTCGGGCGGCCGCCCCAATCGCAAGCGCTGAAAGCCTTTTTCATCCACACGTTGGACCAGTAGCCATCCGAGGGTTCTGTGACCACGTTGATGTTCATCCCGGCCTTGGCCGCGTGCTCTTTGTAAAGAACGGCGGCATCAACCGCCGAGGCGTAAGCCGCCGATGATGCGGAGAGGTCCACATCCAGGCTCGATAGACCGGCCTTGTTGAGATGAAACTTCGCTTTGTCCGGATCATAGGCGCGCTGGGGAATGTTATCCGCATAGTAGCGATAAGCCGGCGTGATCGGATGGTCGTTGGCAATGACGCCGTGGCCGGACAGGGCCTTGTCCACCAGCTCCTGGCGGTTGATCCCGTACTTGAAGGCCAGACGCACATCGTTGTTGTCGAAGGGCGGCGTGTCCATCAGCATGTTGTAGGAGTGGAAGCGGTAGCCGAAGGATTCCTCCACGTCCAGGTGGGGAATCTCTTGCAGCCGGCTGACCGTGCGGGTGTCCGGCCGTTCGCAAACGTCGATCTCTTTGGCCATGACGGCGGTTTGCCGCGCCGTGGGGTCGAGAACGACCAGCAGCTCCGCCGAATCCATGTGCCCGATTTTGCTGTTCCAGTGATTGCCGGCCTTTTCATAAACCGCTTTCACGCCGGGTTCGAAGGCCGCGAGTTTATAAGGGCCACTTTGCGAGCCGTCGTCCTGCCAATCGACCTTGCCGCTATCGCCGGCCATGCCGATGGAAAGGTGATAGTCGGTCATGGTAAAGGGGAAGTCCGCGTTGCCGCCGTCGAGTTCAATGACGACGGTTTTTTCCCCGTCCGCCTTGATCGAGGTCACGCTCTCCAGAATCGGCTTCGCGGCAGAGGTCGTTTCCTCGCCCCGGTGGTGATTGAGAGAGGCCACCACGTCATCCGCCGTGACCTTTCTGCCGTTGTGGAATTCGGCGTCGCGGAGCGTAAAGACCCACTTTTTCGCACCGTCGGAGCCTTCCCAGGTTTCGGCCAGGTCGCTCTCAAGTTGGCCGTCACTGCCGATATTGGTCAGCTTCCCATGGCTGGTGTAAGACAGCGCGATCGTGAAGCCGTTTTCGAACTTTCCGGGATCAAGGGAATCGGATGTGGAGCCTTGTCCCATCGCCGCCTTCAGATGCCCGCCCTTGGGTATCGCCGTCTCGGCCCTCGCGACACGGGGCATGGCGGCAAAACCCGCCACGGCTCCCAAGCCGATAAGTGAAGTCCCCGCGACGAACGCGCGCCGTCCGATTGACCGCCCTTGATACCTATCTCGCGAGACCCTTCGTTTTGGCATTTCTTCCTCCTTTGATTGATCGGTCGTTGCCGGCCTTCCATATCCCGTGCTCTCCTCAAAGGAGAGCAAATCTTTACTTTTTATTCTAAATAATGAAATGCTATTTCATAAAATAGCATATTTGACGGAGGCCGCCAAGTCAAACACCGATCCCTTGCTTGACCGATGATTGTCCGTTTCATATGTTGAAACGCTGCGGCAGAGGCCCGATGCCGGCGGAAGGCAGGCAGCGGGGCGCCAAAAATGGGTTCTTTCCGGGTGGGGCGATGGAAACGACTGTGGTTAAGGGATTGAGGGTTCTCGAAACCCTCGCAATGGCCGAGCAGCCTGCGTTTCTTGGCGAGATTGCCGAAAAATGCGGCCTCAGCAAAAGCAACGTGCACCGTCTGCTTCAGACCCTGGACGCCTGCGGCTACGTCAGTCAGGAAAAGGGCTCGCGGCGCTACTACGCCACCCTCAAGATGTGGGAAATGGGCACGCGGACCCATGGGCGTTTGGACTTTTGCGCCGTGGCCAAACCCTTTCTGACCGAACTGGCCGAAAAAACGGAAGAGACCGTGCACCTTTCGGTCCTGGATGGTCTGGAGGCCTTGTTCATCGACAAGGTCGATGGGCTGCACGCCGTTCGCACCTATGTGAATACGGGGGACCGGGCCCCGGCCTATTGCTCGGCGTCGGGTAAGGCGATGCTCGCTTACATGCCGGACGATGTGATCGAAACGGTCGGTGGGATGATTCAGCCCCATACGGATCAAACCGTCGCAGATCTTGCCGAATTGCGCGCGCATTTGGCGCGTATTCGCTCCCTCGGTTATTCGGTGACCACGGGTGAATGGCGCCCTCATGTGATGGCGGTTTCATCGGCGATCGTCTCCGACTCGGGCAAGCCGATTGGCGCGGTCGGGGTCGCCGGGCCGGCGGAACGCATGCGCCAGAATGGATTTGACCGCTACATCGAGGCGACCGTCGAGGCGCGAGAGAAGATCCGCAAGGCCGCCGGCCTGGGTGCGGGTACCGCCACGCAGGACCTGATCGAAGAGATCAAGCGCAAGACCACGTAGTCACCTTATTTTGGGGCCCTTGGGCCAGGCGCGCAAAGCCGGTCAGCTTGACCGGCACAGGGCCCGTTTAACGACCCCTGCCGCGTTATGGCCGGGCACGCCGGTGACACCGCCGCCGGGATGAGTTGAGGCACCGCACATGTATAGTCCCTCGATGGGCGTGGTGTAGTCGGCATAGCCATAGACGGGGCGGCGGAAAAAGATCTTGTCCAAGGTCATGTCGAAATGGTGAGGGCTGCCGCCGGGCAGGCTGAACTGCGTTTCGTAGTCCAACGGCAGCATGACCTGACGATGAACCACCGTTTTGCCGAGACCGGGGAAATAGTCCTCCACCGTTTGCATCACCCGATCATAAACGGTGCCGCGAAGCGCATCCGCGTCGTCATTGGGGCCCATGGGAGGCAGATGTCCCCCATAGATGCTCAAGATATGGTGACCGTCGGGCGCCAAATCCGGATCGACGAGGGTGGGAATCTGCACGGTCATGTAGGGTTCGGCAGAGATGTTACCGGCCAGCATATCCGTATAGGCCCGCTGCAGATAAGCCAGGCTTTTCGCGATGGTGAGCTGTACGGGCGTCTCGTCGGCGTTGATCAGCACGGGCTTTTCCTTGACCGCCAAGTGCACCTTGAAACTGGTCGCGATGCTTTTGAGACCCGTGACGGCTGTGCGGTAATCGGCGGGGACTTGGTCGGGCGCCACCAAGGTCCCGAACACTTGGCCCACATCCGCGTTGGCGACCACCACGCGAGCAGAGATCTCACGACCGTCGTCCAGGATCACGCCGCTGGCCTTGCCGTTTTGAATCATGATCTGTTTGACGGAGACGGCCGTTTTGGCTTCCAGGCCGTGCCGTTGCGCGGAGGCGAAAATGGCTTCGGCCACCTTGCCCATGCCGCCTTTGACCAAGCCCGTGCCCCCGGCCGAGGGGTCGGGTTCCAGGAAAAAGGGGCGCATCAGAAAAAACGCCGTGCCGGGCGTATCGATGCCAACGCTCTGGCCGGCGCCCGCCAGGGGATAATAGCCCAGGATGGTCTTGGTGGCGTCAGCGTCAAACCAACGGCTGAGGTAGGCGCCGGCGCTCATGGTCATTAGGTCGGTCACGTCCCCGGCCCGGGTGATCAGCCCACGGTTACGTAGGAAGAAGCCGACCTTGTGCATCAGTCCGCGAGGCGATAGATCGGACGGCGAAAAGGGCACTTCCCAAAGCAGTTGGCGGAAGATTGGCCCCAAAGCTTTCAGGTGCGCCACATAGCGCGGGAAAGCCTCGGCGTCGGCGGGGGAAAAGGCGGCGATCTCCGCCGCCATCTTGTCGACGTTCACACCCCAGTTCCTGACCAGGCCAATGCCGTCGAGACAGTTGACGGAGGGTGGCGTGGGCAAGACCTCATAGCCGAAGTTCTGCAGTTCCAGATCGCGAATGATCCTTGGCTGCAGCAAGCCGAGCATGTGCGCCGCCGTGTTGACCCGGTAACCTGGCCAGATTTCCTCGGTTGCCGCCGCGCCGCCGAGAATCTTCCGCCGCTCCATGATACAAACCCGATAGCCTTCCTTGGCCAGATAGGCACCGCAAACCAGACCGTTGTGGCCGCCACCGACGATAATCGCGTCGAACTCACTCATATGGTATGTCAAACTCCCTGCCAATTCCGGTTACATAATTCCACATATCAGAACAAGTTTCCACATGTTAGATTGACCTTGGGTCCTGGCGCCCTATACTAACGGCGTATGATGTGGTTTAGAGGGGGCGTGGGTCATTTTGGCACCTTGCCGTCGGCCAATAGTTGGAGTTCTTATGAGTCAGTCGCACAGAAGAAATCGCAAGCCGGGCTTTTCGACCCGCGCCATTCATCATGCTTACGATCCGGCCGACCAGCTTGGCGCCTTGACGCCGCCGATCTACATGACGTCCACCTTCGCCTTCGAGTCCGCCGAGGCCGGTGCGGAGATGTTCAAGGGGGAGCGTCCGGGCTACATCTATGGCCGAACCAAAAATCCAACCCAGACGATCTTGGAAGAACGCATGGCGGACCTTGAAGAAGGGGAGGCGGGCTTGGCGGTCGGCTCCGGCATGGCGGCCACGTCCAGCGTCATGCTGACCCTGCTTGGCAAGGGCGATGAGATCGTCATCGACCATACGCTCTATGGCAACACCTTTGCCTATTTGACCCAGGCGCTGCCCCGCTTCGGCATCACCGTCACACCCGCCGATTTCACCCGGCCCGAGACCGTGTCGGCGGCCCTTTCGGCCAAGACCAAGCTGGTGT
The DNA here is from genome assembly GCA_028280915.1 of Kiloniellaceae bacterium. Classification (GTDB taxonomy): domain Bacteria; phylum Pseudomonadota; class Alphaproteobacteria; order Kiloniellales; family Kiloniellaceae; genus JANQKX01. The sequence goes on along the minus strand of JANQKX010000451.1, from coordinate 8,941 downwards.
TTTTTGAAACGCCGGCAAATCCCAATGTGCGGGTCATCGATATCGCGGCCATTTCGAAAATCGCGAAGAAGGCCGGCGCCTTGGTGGTGGTGGATAACACCTTCGCCACGCCGGCCCTGCAGCGGCCCCTGACCCAGGGCGCCGACATGGTGGTTCACTCAGCCACCAAGTATCTGGGCGGTCATGGCGACATCATCGCCGGCGTCGTGGTGGGACCCGCGGACACCATCAAAGAGGTGCGCCAAGCGGGCTTGCGCTGGATCACCGGCGCCACTTTGTCGCCGTTCAATTGCTTTTTGATGCTCCGTGGCATCAAAACCCTTTCCTTGCGCATGGGCCGCCACTCCGACTCGGCGATGGTCGTGGCCAAGATGCTCGAAGCCCATCCGAAAGTCGCATCGGTCTCCTATCCCGGACTGGAAAGCTTTCCTCAGTACGAGCTGGCCAAGCGCCAGATGAGCGGCTTCGGCGGCCTCATCTCCTTCGAGCTCAACGGGGGCATGGAACAGGGCATGCTGCTGATGAACAAGCTGGACATGATCACCCGCGCCGTCAGCTTGGGGGATGCGGAAACCCTGATCCAGCACCCGGCCAGCATGACCCACGCCGTTTATGGACCGGAAGAGCGGGCCAAGCATGGGATCAGCGACAGCCTCTTGCGTCTCTCGATCGGCCTGGAAGATGTGGACGACATTTTGAGCGATCTGGACTACGCCCTCGCGGCTGTCTAACCACGTCCGTCTCCAGCTGTTCCCCGACAAAAAAAGAGGGGGTACGCGAGGAAATTCGCGTACCCCCTAGGTCTGCTAGCTGCAGGGACAAGGTCTGCTAGCTGCAGGGAAGCCTTTCACACATCGGCGTAGGATTTCTTTTCCGCCTTGGCGCCGGGGTGGGTGATGGCGCCGTGGCGGGCTTGCCCCACTTCTTGCGCATATTTCCAAAGGTATCCGGAGGTCTCGTCATTGGGGCGGGCGACCCATTCATTGCGCCGCCGCTCCAGTTCGGCGGCCTCCAGGTCGACGCAGAGCTCACCCTTGATTGGGTCAATGGTGATTATGTCTCCGTCCTGAAGCAGCCCGATAGGTCCGCCGACCGCCGCTTCCGGACCCACGTGGCCCACACAGAGGCCGCGGGTTGCGCCGGAGAATCGGCCGTCGGTGATGAGGGCGACCTTGGTGCCCATGCCTTGCCCATAAAGCGCTGCCGTCGTCGATAGCATTTCGCGCATGCCGGGGCCGCCCCGTGGACCTTCATAACGGATGACCAGGACATCGCCCTCGGCGTACCTCCGCTCCTTGACGGCCGCGAAACATTCCTCTTCATTGTTGAAACAGCGCGCCGGACCGCTGAAAACCTGATCTGCTTCCGGGATGCCGGCAATCTTTACGATGGCCCCGTCGGGAGCCAGATTGCCGCGTAAACCGACAACACCGCCTGTCTTGGTCAAGGGCCTGTCGGCCGAATAGATCACGTCCTGATCGTTGTTGAATTCTACCTTTTCAAGGTTCTCGGCGATGGTGCGGCCGGTCACCGTCATGCAATCTCCGTGCATGTAACCGTGATCGAGCAAGGTTTTCATCATCATCGGAATTCCGCCTACCTCGAACATGTCCTTGGCCACATATTTTCCGCCCGGTTTCAAGTCGGCGATGTAGGGGGTGCGGTGAAACACCTCGGCCACGTCAAAGATGTCAAAATCGATCCCGCATTCGTTAGCGATGGCCGGCAGATGTAGCGCCGCGTTCGTCGAACCACCGCTGGCCGCGACCGCCGCCGCCGCGTTTTCCAGAGCCTGGCGGGTAACAATGTCCCGGGGGCGGATGTTCTGTCGGAGCAACTCCATCACCTGGCGACCGGCTGCGTCACAGAACTTATCGCGGATTTCGTAAGGGGCCGGCGCGCCGGCGGAGTAGGGCAGGGCCAGGCCGATTGCCTCTGAAACCGTCGCCATGGTATTCGCCGTGAACTGGGCGCCGCAAGATCCGGCGGAGGGGCAGGCCACTTGCTCCAGCTCATCCAGGTCTTCTGGGGACATACGGCCGACCGAGTGGAGCCCGACGGCCTCGAACAGATCTTGGACGGTGACTTGTTTACCGCGAAAATGGCCGGGCAAAATGGAGCCGCCGTAGAGAAAAACGGAGGGCACGTTCAAGCGGCACATCACCATCATCATGCCTGGAAGTGTCTTGTCGCAGCCTGCCAAACCAACCAAAGCGTCATAGGAATGCCCGCGGATGGTGAGTTCAATCGAATCCGCGATCACTTCCCGCGACGGTAAGGATGATTTCATGCCTTGATGGCCCATTGCCATGCCATCGGTCACCGTGATGGTGCAAAATTCCCGCGGCGTACCTTGCAGGGCCGTAACGCCCCGCTTGACCGCCTGGGCCTGCCGCATCAGCGAGATGTTGCATGGCGCGGCCTCATTCCAACAGCTCGCGACCCCGACAAAGGGTTGATCGATCTCGCGCCGGCTCAGCCCCATGGCATAGAGGTAGGACCGGTGCGGTGCCCGTTCCGGGCCGCAGGTAATATGCCGGCTGGGAAGATCAGCTTTTGAACCGCTTTGTGTGCGGACGGGTTTGTCCATGACTTTTTCCTCCATATCAGCGGCGTGAATACACGCCAGAAACGGGGACATCCTCCGCTTGGGACGGAGACAGGTGAATAAGGGAGGCCGGGCCGAGGGGCTGTAGTGTCTGCGTTTGCTGGATGTTGGGCGCGCGCAGGCTGACCGAGGCCAGACCTTCCCCCCATTCGGCCAGGCGCGTCGCTGTTGTTGATTGCGGACCGCCCGGACCGACGATATCCACCCAGGCATCCTTGACGTGGAAACGAGAGCCGGAAGATGCACCATCGGCGCCAGCGGTTTCCGCGCCGGGTCCAAGCAGAGCGGAAAGCCGGGCGGCGCCTTCTTTTGGGTCGCGCACCACGAGGGTCGTGCCGAGGATACCCGTCGCGCCGTTTGGGTGATCCGTGCGCTCTCCGGGAATCCTGAGATCACGCCCCATGGTGTCCTGCAGAACCATTGGCATGGCCGGATGGCCCGTGCCGATCCCCGCGAAAAAGAGGGACACGCCCCAGGGACTTCCACTAGCTAGTTTGCGGGCATGCTGGTGGGGGCCGTTGATGGGAAGGCCTGCCTTGGCACAGGCCGCTTCCGCGCTGGCGAGATCATCCGTCACCAGGGAATAGTCCACCCAGCCGTCCCCTTTCTCAAGGAGGGGGGCGTAGCGGTGCTGCTGACGCAATGCCGGGTCCTTGATGGTGAGAATCTCGATGTAGCTTCCATCGGTGAAGCAGATCAGCCGTTGGCGGGTTTTGCCCGACTCTCGATCCATGTCGTCCCGATCGGTGATCAGGAAACCCGCTGTTTCGAAGGCCGCGCAGACGCTATCCAAGCGGGACGGGTCGGACACCAGAAAAATGGCGTGGTCATGGGAAAAGGTCATGGGATCTTTCATCGGTCCTACCTGCCTTACAATCCGAAGCGGGCCGGGCGAAAGGCCGCAGGGTCGGTACAGGGTGTCGCGCCGGAGACAATGTCCGCGGCCAATCTGCCGCCCCCGGGCCCCAGCCCGAAGCCGTGCCCGGAAAATCCGGTCGCGAAAACCAGGCCGTCGATCGATGAAGATCGGCCGATGATGGGGATTTGGTCGGGTGTCACGTCGATGTACCCGCCCCAGCTCCCTTCGATGGCGGGCTCCTTGAAGAACGGAAAGGAGGCGGCGAGGTTTGATGCCGCCTGGCTAAGGACGAAGGCCGATGGTGCAGGGTCGGCGGAGCGTACCTCTTCAAAGGGGGATCTTTCGTCGAGGGACCAGCGGCCCGGCGTTTTGAGTTCCTCGATGAAACGACTGCCGAGCCGGAGGCGGAGCTGCTTTAAACTCTTCGCCAGGGTGGGGGCGTAGGCGCCGAAAAGCTTGAAGCAATCCGGGACGATGTCGAAGATCGTCGCGTCGGCTTGGGAGATGATGTAGCCGCCATCGGCCCGCTTGCGCCAGCCGAAGCGCCGGCCCACGACGGAAACCTCCGGGCCGCCGGGCATGGGCCGGGTATACATGACGGAGCCGCGCACATTGAGGGACGGCAGGCCAAGGCCCAGGTTGCCCGCGAATAGCCGGGACCAGGACCCGGCGGCAAGCACCGCGCCACCGCAGCGAATCTCGCCCTGTTCCGTCACCACGGCGCTGATCCGGCCCGCTTGTGTTTCCAGCCCGCGCACGGCGCAATGGGTGTGTATGCTGGCGCCCTGCCTTTGCGCGTCTGCCGCGATCGCCGGCGCGGCCCAGCCCGGTTCGGCACAGCCGTCGGACGGGGTATAGAGGGCGCCCTTTTGCGGAACTCGCCGGCAGCCGGGCAACAGCTCGGAGACCTGACGGCGGCTCAGCATATGGCTGTCCAGGCCGTAGGCGGCAATGGACTGGAGCCAGGCGTCGTAATCCCCATCGTCATCCGGGCGGCGGCCGGTGAGGTAAATGATGCCGGTGGTGCGAAAACCTGTTTCCAGCTTGCCAAAAACATCCCGGTCGCGCCAATCGGCCATGCTGATTTTCATGAGGGGAATTTCGCGGGGGTCCCGCAGGGTGTTGCGGCACCACCCCCAATTCCGGCCCGATTGTTCACCGCTGATCGCGCCTTTCTCACAGACCACGACCCGCAAGCCGCGCTGGGCCAGGTGCCACGCCGTGGCAACGCCCACGATACCGCCGCCCACCACGACCACATCCGCGTCACTTGGCAGCTTGTCCAACGGCGTGATCGGCCGAAGCTGGAGGGCGGGATTTGGGGGCGCGACGTTCAGCACGAAACCTACCGGGTCAGTTTCGGCGTGTCGGGATGTTGTCCCCATTCGTGCCAAGAGCCGTCATACAATCGCCAATCTCCCTTGCCGTTCCTTTCGATCATGAAGCCGAGGATTGCCGCGGTGACGCCGGAGCCGCAGGTGGTGATGACAGGGCCGCTCAGGTCAACGCCGGCCTGAGCGAAAACCGCCTCGGCCTGTTCAGGGGTGATGAAAGCGAAGTTCCGGTTCGGATCGAAGAAGAGGGCCCAAGGGGTGTTGATGGCACCCGGCATGTAACCGCCGGGGACACCGGGATAGCCCGAGGGCTCCCGTCCGTCGAACTTGGCCGCCGTCCGGGCATCAAGGATCGTGGTCTCGCCGCTTACGACCGCCTGCCGCACCTCCGCCAGGGACACCACCCGGTCGGCGGCTTTTCGGACCGGAAAGGATGTGCGGTCCGGCGTGGGGCCGGGCCCCGCCGCGAGCGGCCGGCCCTCGGCCCGCCACTTGCGCAGACCGCCGTCGAGGATGCTGATCTTTTCGTGGCCGAAGAGCCGAAACATCCACCAAACCCGTGCCGAAACATACCCTGCGTCATAAACGATCACGTGGCTATCCGCGCCAATGCCCAACTCACCGGCCTTATGGGCGAAATGCGCGGCCGAGGGCAGCATGTTGGCATAGGGCGAGTCCGGATCGGAGGCCGTGTTCAGGTCGAAAAACCGGGCCCCCGGGATATGAGCCTGAAGAAAATCGTCATATGCGAATTTTCCCGTGTCGGGCAGGTGCCATGAACAATCGATGATGACAATCTCCGGGTCGCTCAGGTGTTCCCCCAACCAATCCGTGGACACAAGCCAATTCATTTCTTCATGATCTTTTTTAGAATGACTGATCATTGCGTGAGGCGTCCTTCGGTCGCGACGAGGTCGGCGGCGATTTCCGGCACGACCTTCGGGTCCACTGCCTCGCCCCGGTCAAGGCGGCGGTCGATTTCCCGATAGAGCGCGGCATGGATGATCTGCTTTTGCACCCGCGGCATGTCCCGGATTGCCGCGCTGACGGCATCGTGCAAGGCCGCGGGCCAGCGGGCATCGTAGGCATCTCGTTCGGGTCCAAAATCGAAGGCGCGTAGGGCACCTCGGGTTCGGCGAATCTCCTCTCGACGCCGCGTCGTCGCGGCCACATCAAGCCCCGATTGGGGCTCTCCCACGACGCCATAGTGTTCATGGGCGGTTTCCGGCGACACGAACCCGTCCACAACGTCATTCCAGACCGTCTCCGCGGGTCGCTCCAGCGGGTCGCCATATCCGCCGCCACCTTGGGTGCCGATCCGCAGGACGTCGCCCGGGGTCAGCTCCAGAATATCGATTTTACCAATCTCCCGCTGGGAGTCCGTGTCTGGATTGAGCAGAGTGTATCCGGTGGTGCCTGGTTTTCCGCCCAGGCGCCCGGCGGGGCGAAATGTATAACGCTCCATGTTGCGGCAGGTGACCGTCATGAAGGGGGCGTGGGATTCGAATTCCACGATCTTTCCGTTGCCGCCCCGGTAGCGACCCGCGCCGCCGGAATCCTCGCGCAGGCCATAGTGGCGGATCAGGATCTCGGGCATGTCCCGTTCGATCATCTCGGTCGGCACGTTCTTGAGAAAATTCAAGATGACCATGGTGCCGTCCACACCGTCGGCGACGGGGCGCCCGCCGGAGCCGCCCACCATGGGCTGAATGACGCTCACCCGCGTGCCGCCGGCCTCGAGATCGGGCACGGCGGCCAGGAGGATGGCCGCCTGCCCGGAATCCGTGGCCGGCAGCTGATCCGGCACCGCTTGGGACAAGGCGCCGATGATCACGTCGCAGACCTTGTGCGACGTCGCATAGCGCGCGCCATAGGCCGCGCCCCGGTCCGGATTGATCAGCGTGGCCTCGGGAATCTTGACCTTCATTGGCCGCACCATCCCGGCGTTATAGGCGATGCCGGGTTCTTGGGTACAGATCCAGTTGACAACCCCGGTGATGAGCATCCAATGGCCGTCGCGGCTGAAACTGGGTAGGTTTAGCGCGGCCCGCACTTGCGGTGCCGTGCCGGTAAAGTCCATTAGGAACTCGCCCCCCCGGACGGTGAGGGTCAGATTGATCCGCAAAAGGCCCAAGCCGACCACATCCGCCTCGATGAAGTCGCTATGGCGGTATACGCCATCGGGTACCGTAGCGATCACCCGGCGGGCCTGGGCTTCGGCATAATTCAAGATGTCCACGATGCCGGACTTGATCTTTGCAACCCCGAAACGCGCGATCATCTCCGCCATGCGGTTCCCGCCCGTGGCGAGGGCCGCAAGGCAGGCTTTCATGTCGCCCCAATTCTGATCACCCGTGCGGGTATTGGAGAGAAAGAGATTCAGGAATGTCTCGTCCAGTTGGCCTGCGCGGTAAAGACGCTGCGGGGGGACACGGATGCCTTCTTGATAAATTTCGGTGCTGGACGGTGCGATGCTGCCCGATACCCGTCCACCCACGTCGGACATGTGAACAAAGGTCCAGGCATAGCAGATGATTTCCCCCTCATGGAACAGAGGCGCCCAAAGATAAACGTCGTTTAGATGGGTGCACATGCCGCCCGTCGAGTCCGGGTCGTTGGTGATAAAGATATCCCCTTCGCGCACATCGCTGCCCATCTCCCGGATGGCCTGGTCCATGGGCATGCCGAGCATCATCAGCACCCCATAGCGGCGGGAGGCGGCAAAAACCTCGCCATCAGGGCTGACCAGGACGGTCCCATAGTCCTGGGTTTCCTTGATGAACACGGTGTACGCGGTGCGGAATAGAGTCTGAGCCATTTCATCGACGATGGCCTGAAAACGGTTGCCCATGATTTCCAGGGCGATCTTGTCCCCGATCATGCCGTGTTCTCCCCGATGAGATTGAAATAGGGGTCCACTGTCACTTTAAAACCCGCCGGAACATAGACCGTGGTATCGTACTGCTCGACCACCGCCGGCCCCACGAAAGTGAAGCCGGGCTCCATTGCGGCCCGTTGATAGATGTCCGCTTGCTGGCGCTCGCCCCCTTCGTAGATTTGCCGCTGTCCCGCCGCCGCCTTGGAGAGAGTCCCGAAGGGTCTTAGGGAGTCGAAGTTGGGCTTGTTGGTCTCGCCGACGATCTGCACGCGGCTCTCCAAGATACGCACGGGCGTTTCCCGGTCCGAGATGCCGTAGATTCTCTCATAAAGATCATGGAACCAGGATTCCACGGCGGCGGCGTTGATGGGACGATCCGGGAACACCACATTCAGCTCGAAAGACTGCCCGGCATAACACATGTCCGCCGACCGGATGATGGTGGTGCGTGCCACCGCAACCTGCTGGGATTCCAGCCAATCCCGGGCCTCGCCTTCCAGGGCGTCATAGGTGGCTTTCAAGGCGTCGTCGCCGATCTCCCCTGGGCTTTGCCAAAGACTGCGGACGAAATCCGCCCGCAGATCGGCCACCAGACAACCCAGCGCGCAGAGCAGGCCGGGCATGGGCGGCACGACGACCCGCCTGAAGCGCAGATCACGGGCCAGCATGAAAGAATGGGTCGGCCCGGCCGCGCCGTAACACACGAGGGAAAAGTCGCCGGCGTCCACGCCGCGCCTGGCAAGCTGGGGAATGGTCTCGGCGTAGATGTTGGCCGTGGCCACCTGGAGAATCGCGTCGGCGGTCTGTTCCGGTGTCAGACCAAGGGGCTCGCCGATCCGGGCCAACGCGATACGGGCCGCGTCCAGATCCAAGGTCATCTCGCCGCCCAGGATGCCGTCCGGCGAGAGAATGCCCAAAAGGGCATAGGCGTCCGTGACCGTGGGGTCGACCCCGCCGCGGCCATAACAAGCCGGCCCCGGATGGGCACCGGCGCTGCGCGGACCAACCTTCAGGACTCCTTCGGCGTCAAGCCAGGCAATTGACCCGCCACCGGCGCCGATTGCCGACACGTCGACGGCGGGCAAAAGCACCGGGTATTCGCCCACGGTATTCTCCGATGAATAGGAGATTTGCCCGTCGATGATGGCGATGTCCACGCTCGTGCCGCCCATGTCCAGCGTGATCAGCTTGTCATCGCCGATGACGCTGCCCAGGTAGCCGGCGCCGATCACGCCGGAGGCCGGGCCGGACAAGAGGGTTTC
>JANQKX010000389.1 GCA_028280915.1 Kiloniellaceae bacterium | reverse complement strand
GAAACCTTGGCCGACACGCTGAGCAGAAGGCAATTCATCCCGTCCTGCCCATCGCCCGCGCCTCGTCGCACAGGACCCGCACCACCCGGGATGCCCCGGCCCCGTCCACCGCTCCTTGACCCGCGCGGCTCATGGCCAGCCGCGCGTCATGGTCCTCCGCCAATGCCGCCACCGCGTCCCTTAAATCCGCCGGCGACACCTGGGACAGATCCCCCAAGTAGCGCGCCATGCCCCGCGCCGCCGCCGCTTGGGCGGAACGGGCTTCCCCATCGTGGATGGAGACCAGCACCATGGGCACGCCCAGGCACGCCAGTTCCAAAACCGTCACGCCCGCCGTGGCAACCGCCAGGTCGGCTTGGGCCATAAGCTGGGCCATGTCGGGCGGATCGACCACCAGGCGCACCCGACCATCGTGCTTTTCGGCGACCCCGCGCAAGGCGGGCAAGGCCGGATTGGCGGCCCCGACGACCACCGTGACCGCCAAGTCCAAACCGCCCAAGGCCTCTATGAACTTAAGGCTCCCGCCCCGCGGGTCGGCGCCTCCCAAAGTGACCAGCAGCCGTCGCGCCTGCCGTGCCACTTGCCGGGAAGCTTGCCGTTGGCGGCCGAATTCGGGGCGCAGCAGGCCATAGGCCGGTCCCAGCAGCGCGCGGCCTTGCGGCAATCTCGGCCCATAATCCATGGTCTCGGCAAAAAGCGTGTGGTTGAGCAACAAGCGTGAAGGATAGCGGTTCCTTTCGCAGTGGTCATTGATGATCAACAGGGGCGCCGGGCCTTTTACGAAGATATCGTAGTCGGGTTCTTGGAAGCCGTGGCCATCCGCCACCAGCCAGGCCGCCTCCCGGCTAAGATCGGGCACTTGTGCCTCGCCGCCATCAGGCGCCAGGAAAACCAACTCAAAACCGGCGGCTTGAAGGGCTGCCGCCACCCGCTCGGGCAGGTCGCGGCACAAAAACCGCGCGCCGCCCCCACCGTGGGATTGCCAGGCCTTTGCCAAGGCGGAACACCGCATCACATGGCCCAAGCCAATGCGCGGCGAGGCATCCACCCGTATGGCCAATAACGGTGACAGCTTCTTTTCCCTCAATCAAGTCGGCGCGGGGAACTTACGCCTTCAATACCTCAGGATGAGGCGCGCCGGCGATCCGCCACGAGCACCTCTCCTAAAGCCGCCGCCCGGTCCCCTTGACCATAACCCAGGTAGCGCAGCTCCGCCCGGCCGGCAAGGGAGGTCTCGCAAAGGCGCCACAGATCATAGACCGTGACCCCGGGCAACAAGTCCAGACTGTCCCAATCCAAATCCTTAAAGGCCGGGTCCGGGTTGGCGATCACAATGGTGTCCGCCCGTGCCACCGCGTCCGAGACGGTCTCCGTCACTGTCACGCTAGGGCCCAAGGCGGCCCGGGCCGTTTCACGCGCCAAGGGGTCGTAGCCCCGCACCCCATACCCCCGGTCCGCCAGGCGCTGGGCCAACTGGACCGCTTGTGATTCCGTCACCACCGCCGAGGTGGGCTTATAGGCCAGCCCCAAAACGGCCACCCGTCCTCCGGGGGGCGTGGCCTCGGCAATACGGCTCACGTGATTGTCCAGCCAGCAGTGGTTCAACAGGTCCGTGGCCTTGGCCAATTCTGCCTTGATCCCCCGGTCCTTGGCCATCACCCGAAAGGCGATGTTGTCCCGGGGGAAACAGGGCCCGCCGAAACCCAAGCCGCCGCTTAGATAGGCCTTGCCGATGCGCCGGTCCAGGCCCAAGGCACCGGTTACCGCGTCCACATCGGCGCCAGGCATGGCATGGCAGATTTCCGCCAGGGTATTGGCAAAGGAAATCTTCGTGGTGACGTAGCTGTTCAGCGCGATTTTCGCCAGCTCGGCGGATTCCAGGGACATGCGCCGGGCCGGCGCCCCGTTTGCCACCACCTGGGTATAAAGCTGTGCCAGGGCGGCACCGGCGGTTTCATCCGCCTCGCCAATCAGGGAAAAGTCCGGGTTGAGGAAATCCCGGATCACCGAGCCCAGGGCGATAAACTCGGGCGAATAACAAAAGCCGAAATCCCGCCCGGCCCGTTTCCCCGAGGCCGCTTCCAAGGCCGGGATCAAACTCTCCCGGCAGGCCCCCGGCATGACCGTGCTGGTCATCACCACCAGATGATAGCTGTCCTTTTGCGCCAGGCCCCGGCCGATCTCCCGGCAAGCTGCCAACGCGGCGTCCAAAGCAAAGCGCCCTTGGTCGTCGCTGGGTGTGGGCACGATGATGAAGCTGGCATCGCTATCCGTCACCGCGCTGGCCGTATCGGCGCGAGCGGTCAAGCGGGCCGAGTTACCGGCGATGAGCTCGGCCAGTCCGGTTTCATCCACCGGCGCCTCTCCCCGGTTAAGGGCCTCTACCGCCGCCGGCAGGGCATCCACGCCGATCACCGAAAAGCCCCGGCTGGCGAAAACCGCCGCCATGGGGCTGCCCAGCTTGCCCAGCCCGATCACGCTCACCCGCGGCTCATTCAAAAACACCGTCACGATCTCCACCCCCCGCTTAGGCCATCTGCTCGTAGATCCAGCGATAGGTGCGCGCCATGCCCTCCCGCAAGGGCACCTGCGGCTCCCAATCCAGCATTTCACGGATCAAACGATTGTCACTGTTACGCCCGTCCACCCCCTTGGGCGCATCCAGCTTATAGCGGCGGGTCAACTTGATACCGGCGATATCCTCGACCACGTCCACCAACTGGTTGATGGAGACCTTCTCCGCGCTGCCCAGGTTGATGGGAAAAGTGATGTCGTTGCTGTCCATGATCAGATGGATACCCTTCAAGCAGTCGGAGATATCCATGAAGCTGCGGGTCTGCTCGCCGCTGCCCCAGATCTCGATCTCGTGCTTGCCCGACAGCTTGGCCTCGATCACCTTGCGGCAGATGGCCGCCGGCGCCTTTTCCCGGCCGCCGTCATAGGTGCCGTTGGGGCCGTAGACGTTGTGGAAGCGGGCCACCCGGGTGGTCAGGCCAAAATCCTCGGTGAAATGGCGGCACATGCGCTCGCTGAAGAGCTTTTCCCAGCCGTATCCGTCCTCGGGCATGGCCGGATAGGCATCGGCCTCCACCAAGCCGCTAATCGCGGGGTCCGACTGCTTTTCGCCGTTATAGACACAGGCCGAGGAGGCATAAAAGTACCGGCTCACCCCGGCCCGCTCGGCCGCCATGAGCAGATGGGTGTTGATCAGCACCGAGATCATGCACTTGGCCTTGTTGAGCTCGATAAAGCCCATGCCGCCCATGTCGCAGGCCAGGTTGTAAACCGCGTCGGCGCCCATCAGCGCGGTCCAGCAATTGTCCTTTTCGCGCAAATCCATGACCATGTTGGTCACGTCGGCATGAACCTGAAACCACTCCTCAAGGGGCTTGATATCGACCGCCCGTACGGTCCCCACGCCCTTTGCCAAAAGGTCGGCCACCAAGTGCCCTCCGATGAAGCCACCGGCGCCGCACACCACCACCACTTTATCCGTCAACACTGCCCCCGCTCAGCTTCCCGGCCGGCCTTTTTGCGGCTGGCCGGTCAAATGTATATGAGTCCGTTCTAAAGCGCCCTCGCGCGCCCTTCAAGGCCTATCCGGGGAATAGTCCTGCCGGCTGGGCAAAGAACGCAAGGGTTGACGGGTAATGCAGACCGCGGCGCTGTTTTTCAGGTTCCTTTGCGCGTCCTGATAGCCGGGCAGCAGCTCCAAGGCTCGGGCAAAAGCCTCCCGCGCGCCCGAGTCGTCACCCTTCAGACGCAAGGCCAGCCCCAAGTTGTTCAGGGCATCCGCTCTCGGCGATTGCCCCACGGCCCGGCGCAAGGGACCCAAGGCCGCGCCGCCGTCGCCGTGCAGGAGGGCCAGGCTGCCCCGGGCGAAATCCAAACGCCAGCCCTCCGCCAGGGGATAGAGCCAATCCCTTTCCAGGACCTGCCCCGGCGGCAAGGCAAGATCCGCGATCTCATCCAAAAACTCTTGCGCGGCGGGTAGATCGCCCCGGCCAAGGGCCATGCCGTAAAGCGCCCAGGCCCGCGCCGCCGGATGCAGTTCCTCCCCAAGCCCCTGCCGCACCGCCTCATAAGGATGTTTCATCAAGGCCCGGCGCACCCAGGCATTTTGCCGCGCCAGGTCCCGGGACTGGCTGCCCGGATAGGCATGGATGTGATAGCCGGGCGTCTCGCAAAATCCGATGGCCGCGCCGCCTTGGATCATACGCAGGATAAAATCATAGTCCTCGGCGGTCTCGAAGGCCGGATCGTAGCCGATTTGCCGGGCCGCTTCGGTGCGGAAGCCCGGCACGCCCGGGGCCGGCAGGGG
>JANQKX010000568.1 GCA_028280915.1 Kiloniellaceae bacterium | reverse complement strand
CGTCGGAGGTAGAAGACGTGGCTGAGTCGTCCGCCGGCGCGCTGGTTTGCGGTGTCTCCTCGTCGGCGGATGCCGCGGCAACCTCTTCCGGCTCGATTTCGGTGCTTGCGTCGGTTTCGCTGTCCGGCGCGGTATCTTCGGCGACCTCTTCTTGGGATGCCTCCTCGACACCGCCCTTACTCTTGGCGGGCCGGATTTTTTGTTTGATTTCCAGATCGGACAGGGACCAGCAGGCCGGGTTGTTGTACTGGGCGCAGGTGTTCACGACCAGGGCGCTGAAGGCACCTTCGGCCCGTTCACCCGTTTCCTTGGTCGTGGTGGCGATGCCGCTGAGGGCCCAGCTGTCCGGACTTTGTGGCACGGCTTCGAATTTGGGCGAGAAAATCAGTGTTTCCACGCCCTCCGCTTCCTTGCTGATCTCCTGCTGCGCCAGTTTCAGGGCACCGATCATGCGCACTTCTTCCGTGCGGTCACGGCCCAGCATGAGGTAGCCGCCGTAAAATCCACCGGCTATGAGTGCCAGAAGGCAAACGAAAATAAGGAAGCCTTTCACCACTTCACCTTTGATTGCGCCACCAAGAGAATGGCCGATCCCTGGTATAACAAGCGGGGTCGTCGCATTTACATCCTTAACGCCGCCGGCACGAAATGGTCGCGGAGACGTAATCGTCGGAGTGCTTGTGACAAGACCTACCCGCTCCGGTAAAGGACCGATCAATAACTCAATAAAATAGTCGTTTGTTATGGTTAAAATGCGATGAAATTTGCGAAGGCCAGGCGGATATTCTGTTCTTATATTGGTTTTTACGCGCGACCCAAGCCCTAAACGGACAAGATCTCAATAGGCGTTTTCCGATTTTATCACCGTTGCGGCGGTCTTGAACAGAATTTTTAAATCGAACCAAATGGACCAGTTATCGATGTAATAGATATCGTGTTCCACACGCTTTTGGATCTTTTCGATGGTGTCCGTCTCGCCGCGCCAGCCGTTTACCTGGGCCCAGCCGGTGATGCCGGGCTTGACCCGGTGGCGGGCGGCATAGCGGTCCACAACGTCGGTGAACAGCACCCCTTCGGCCTTGGTGGCGACCGCGTGGGGGCGCGGGCCCACCAGCGACATGTTGCCAAGGAGCACGTTGATGAGCTGGGGCAGTTCGTCCAGGCTCGATTTGCGCAAAAAGTCGCCAACGCGGGTGATGCGCGGATCGTTCTTGACGGTCTGAACCTCGCAGTTGCGGTCGCTCAGGTCGCTGTACATGGTGCGGAACTTCCACACGTTGATCAGCTGATTGTTAAAGCCGAAACGGGGCTGCTTGAAAAACACCGGACCCGGTGAATCGAGCTTAATGGCCAGGGCGATCAGGAGCATCAAGGGCCCCAGGAACAACAGGGCCAGGGAGGCGATCACCCGATCCTCGATGGACTTGGTCACATGGGACCAGCCCGAAATCGGCCGCTCGAAGAGCTGCAGCATGGGCACCTTGGCGACCGAGGTGAAGGTGCGGTTGGGGAAGTCCAGCCCGAGCAAATCGGGCGACAAACAGATGCGCACCGGGGTAATGGCCAGCTCGTGCACCAAATATTTCAAGCGCTCGTGGGCATGCCAGGGCAGGGCGACGAAGATCTGATCCACCATGTTGTTGCGTATCAGCTCGATCAGATGGTCGATGTTGCCCAGCACACTATAGCCGTGGACCTGGTCGGGAATACGGGTTTTGCGGTCATCGATGAAGCCGATGACGCGCATGCGCGGATCGCTCTGTTCGCGCAGGAAGGCCGCCAGGCGCTGACCCTGTTCACCGGCGCCCAGAATGACCGTCCGGTCGGCAAAGCAGCCCTCCCGGGCCCGTTCCTTGATCCAACAGCCGATGGCGATCCGGGTGGTGGTCAAGACCACGGCGCCGCCCACAAACCAGCTGACCGCCCAAATACGGGAGTAGTAACTGGAAACCTTGAGGGTAAAGGCGATCGCCAAGAGCACCGCAAAGGCAATGGCCCAGGCCGACAACAGGCGGTCGAGCGGCATATGGCGGGCAAAAATGTTGTCCGATTTGTAGACGCTGAACCACTGAAACATCATGCCGGCGAGGAAGGTGCCCATGAAAATGGCGGCGGCATAGCGGCTGCTGAATTCACTGGCGTCCGAGTAGACATAGATAAAGGCGACGGCCATGCCCACGACGCTGATGGACAGCACATCGGCGACGCGCAGCAAACCGCTGACGTAGCCCGGTGAAATGATCTTGACGTAACCTTGGTGGGTATCCCGAGCATCGACGTCTAAAAGCATCCTGCTATTTTCCTTTGCGTCGCGGCGATCCATGCCAGTTCAAACCTGTTGCGAGTTGGCCACATACCTGATGGACAAACAACACGATGAACTTGGCACTTAGGGGTTAATTTTCGGCAACCAAGTTATGCTTAGCAAATGCAAAATGGACAATACACCCGCCTTTTGCAAAACGCGATTACAAATTTATTAGAATTTTGTAAACTTTCAACCGCCGGGGCCGGCGGCGAGCGGCTTGTATTGGCTTTTGGTGATGATTTCTTTAAAGTTTATAAAGACTTGTCAAAAATTTACATGCGGGTGACAGACCGGCAAGACGATGATTCAGGGCCTGTTTTACGGCCGGATTTGCCGTCACGGGCCCTTTTTTCAGCCTCGGCAGGGGCCCTGTCTGACCCGGACGCCAGCCCCCTATAGGGGCTCCGCCACGCCCCGGCGGGAGATGCGGATGTCCCGGTGCACGTAAACCGAAATCAACAGGCCAAAGCCGGCCATCACGGTCAGCATGGCGGTGCCGCCATAAGAAATCAGCGGCAGGGGCACGCCCACCACCGGGACCAGGCCCATGACCATGGCGATGTTGATAAAGACGTATAAGAAGAGGTTCACGGTCAGCCCCACCGCCAGGAGGGAGCCGAAGCGGTTGCGGCAGCGCAGGGCGATGGCGAAGCCGTAGGCCAGGACCACGGCGTAGAGCAGCAGCAGGCCCAGGCCGCCGATCATGCCCAGTTCCTCGGCCATCATGGTGAAAATGAAGTCGGTTTGCTTTTCCGGCAGGAAGTTCAGGTGGGCTTGGGTGCCTTGCAAAAAGCCCTTGCCGGTCATGCCGCCCGAACCCAGGGCGATCTTGGACTGCAAGATGTGATAACCCGAGCCCAGGGGGTCGTTTTCCGGGTCCAGAAAGGTGAGGACCCGCTGGCGCTGATAGTCGTGCAGGAACTGCCAGGCGATGGGGATCGCCCCCAGGCAGCCGGCAATCACCAAGGCGAACTTCCACAGCCGCACCCCGGCGCAGAAAAACACCGCACCGGCGGCCGCGACCAGGACCAAGGTGGTCCCCAGGTCCGGTTGCTTCAGCACCAAGGCGGCCGGCACGCCGACCAGCGCCAGGGGAATGAGCAAATAATGGGGCCGGCCGATTTCTTCGCGGGTCATGCCGTGAAAGTGCTTTGACAGGGCTAGGATCAAGGCCACCTTCATGAGCTCGGAGGGTTGAAGCTGGATCACCTTCAAGTCGATCCAGCGCTGGGCGCCCATGCCCACGGTTCCGGCCACTTCCACGGCGATCAGCAAGACCAGGACCACAAAATAGATCCCATAGGCATGGCGGAACCAAAAGCGGATGTCCACCATGGCCAAGCCGAACATCATGGCCAGGCCGGCGCCGAATCGGACCGCTTGCCGGGAGGCCCAGGGGTCCATGGCGCCGTTGGCCGCCGAATACAGCATGGCAAAGCCGATGCAGGAGATGGTGGTGATCAGAGCCACCAGGCCCCAGTTCATCTGCCAGATCTTGTCGATCAGGCGCATCTGCCGGCCGGGGGATTGCAGGGTCCTGCCCTGGGCCATGGCGCCTAGCCCCCTTGCAGGTCGCTGGCGTCGGCCAGCAATGGCACGGCGGGGCGGACAGCCGGGTCCAGCCGCTGCGCCTCCAGCAGGATGTCGCGGGCAATGGGCGCGGCCGATTTGGAGCCGCCACCGTGCTCCACCACCACGGCACAGGCATAGCGTGGGTTATGCAGCGGCGCGAAGGCGACAAAAAGGCCGTGGTCCCGCCGGCGCCAAGGTAACTGCTCGTTCTTGGTCACCCCCGCGGCCCGCTCGGCCAGGGTGATGCGTCGCACTTGCGAGGTGCCGGTCTTGCCCGCCAGTTCCTTGCCTTCCTCCTCAATGCGGAATTTGTAGGCGGTGCCCCGTTCGTGGTTGGAAACCGCGTCCATGGCCTCGTGGATGATGGCCAGATGGGCGGGATTGAGATCGAGGGATTCGAAATCGGGCTCGCTGGGGGTGGGCAGCTCCCGGGTTTCCTCGGCCCGCACGCCCCGTGCCAGGCGCGGCCGCACCGCCTTACCGCTGGCCAATCGCGCCGTCATGACCGCCAACTGCAGGGGGGTGGTCAAGACAAAGCCCTGGCCGATGGACGTTACCAGGGTCTCACCGCCCTGCCAGCGTTCGCCGATGTTGGCCAGTTTCCAGTCCCGGGTGGGGATCACGCCGGCGCGTTCGTGGGGCAGATCGATATCGGTCAACTGGCCCAGACCGAAGCGGGTGGCCATGGCCGAAATTTTGTCGATGCCCACCTTGCGCGCCACGTCGTAGAAATAAACGTCGCAGGACTGCTGAATGCCCTGCACCATGTTCAAGGAGCCGTGCCCACCCCGCTTCCAGCAGTGAAAGCGGGACCGGCCCAATTCCATATGACCCGGGCAATAGACCTTTTCCTCGGGTTTGATCCCGGCTTCCAAAGCCGCCAGGGCGACGATCATCTTGAAGGTGGACCCGGGCGCGAAAGTGCCGTTGATGGACTTGTTGGTCAGGGGGTGCAAGGGGTCGTTGATCAATGCTTGCCACTGGGCATTGGACAGCCCGAAGGTAAAGGCGGTCGGGTCATAGGCCGGCACCGAGCTTAGGGCCAGCACGTCGCCGTTTTGGATGTCCATGACCACGGCGGCGGCGCTCTGCTCGCTCATGAGGCGCTGGTGGACGAAGGTCTGCAGGTTGGCATCCAAGGTCAGGACCATGGTCTTGCCGGCCTCGCCTTCTTCCCGGTTCAGCTCGCGGATCACCCTGCCGTATGCGTTGACCTCAACCTGGCTGGTGCCGGCGGACCCGCGCAGGCTCTGCTCGTACTTCAGTTCAATGCCGTTTTTGCCGATGCGGAACCCGGGCAGCTCCAGCAAGGGCTCGCCGGTGAGTTCCTTATCGGAGACGGCGGCCACGTAACCCAGGATGTGGGACATGGTCGCGCCATAGGGGTACTCCCGGATCTCCCCCGCCTCGATGAAGACGCCCGGCAGGTCCGGGCTGTTGACCTCGATCTGGGCCACGTCTTTCCAAGGCAGGTTCTCCCGCACGGTGACCGGCACGAAACTGCGCCGGCGCTTTATGTCCCGCCGGATGCGGGTATCATCGTCCTCGCTGAGGTGGATGATCTCGGACAGCCGCGCCAAGGTAAGGTCCAGGTCGCTGGTTTGCTCCCGCACGATGACCAGGCGGAAATCCTGCTGGTTGCGGGCCAAGGGCATGCCGAAGCGATCGACGATGTAGCCCCGTGTCGGCGGGACCAGACGCAGGTTGATGCGGTTTTCCTCCGCCAGGGTGGCGTAGCGGTCGGATTCAAGGACCTGCAGGTAATACATCCGCCCCGCCAAGGCGGTCAGCAGTACGGCTTGGCCGCCGGCCAAAAAAAGCGCACGCCGGGTGAAGCTTTTTGAGCGGTCGCTTTCTTCGTCTCTTCTGGCCATGACGGCACCGAGTCTCCGGGCGGCTTTTGAGCCTTTTTCTTGTGGTGGCGGACCTAACGCTCGAAGGGGCGCTCAAACGGGCGCTGGCCGCGCGCGATGAGCCAGGCGAAGCAGGGATAGACCGCCACGGTCAGCAAAAATTGAAACAACAGGGGCCGGGGATCGACCAGGGTGAGCAAGCTCAAGCAGTTCAACAGCCAAATCACCACGAAGGCGGAGGCGGCGATGAGCATGAACAGATGCCACACGCGGGCAAAGGAGGCGGAGGCAAAACGCCGCCGGAAGCCATTGACCAGGGCGTAAATCCAAAGGTAGGCGATACAGCTGACGCCGATGGGGCCACCGGACAGCAGATCCTGGATCAGGCCGATCACAAAGACCGCCCAGATGGGAAAAAGGTCGGGCTTGTGAACGATCCAGTAATAGATCGCAATCATGGGCAGCAAGGGCATGATGTGGGAAATCGACGGCGCCGGCAGGGGCAGCGCCATGGCGAGCACCAGCATCAGAGTAATCAAAAAGGGAAACAGAGAGCGGACGGTTACGTCGAGGCGCTGCCAAATCGTCAGTTTCACGGCGGTCAGTTGGCCTTCTCGCTGGCGGCGCCGGCGACCTCGCCGGGGACCGGTTGATCCAGGGTGTTCAAGATCCCGGGCAGTTCGTAATCCAGCACCCGCAGGAATTCCACGTGATCCCAGTCCACGAAGGGCTGAACCACGGCTTGGTCCTCGGTCAGCTGGGCCACGTGGCCCACGGGGATGCCCACGGGGAAAACACCGCCATGGCCCGAGGTGACCACCCGGTCGCCCGGGGCGATTTGCGCCGTGGGCGCCAGGTAGAGCAGTTGCGGCTGGTGGCTGTTGTCGCCGCCCAGTACCGCCCGGTAGCGGCGATTGCCCACGATCACGGGGATGCGGCTGTTCATATCCGTCAGCAAGAGGACCCGGGCCGAGCGTTCGCCCACATCGGCCACCCGGCCGATCAGGCCTTCCCCGGTGATGGCAGCCTGGCCGCGCTTGATGCCGTGTTCGGTGCCCGCGTTGATCAGGGCCGAGCGTACAAAGGCCCCGCCCGGATCACCGACCACTCGGGCGGAGACATAGCGCAGCCGCGGGTCCGGTGTCATGTTGGTCAGGCGCCTGAGGGCCTCGTTCTCCGCATTCAGATTGTGGGCGGCACTTTCCCAGTGGCGCAGGGCCTCGTTTTCCGCTTTCAGGCGCTCGTTCTCCGACCGCAGATTGGCCAGCTCCTGGGCGCTGGCGATGGCATCGCCCACCGTATCCACCGGCCGGGTCATGAGGTCGAGAAAGGGCGCCACCCCGTCCATCACGGCGATGCGGGCGCGCTCGATCAACTGGGCGTCGGAACGGCCCAGCATCATCAGGCCAAACGCCAGTGTTATCAGGAAAACAAAGGTAATCCGGGGCCACCATGCCCGAAGCGGCGTCGCGACGCGAGACACAGAGCCTGCCAGTTTGCTCACGGGTCCTCCCGAATCTGCCCTCTACGCCGGGGAGACGTCATTCGCCGGCGGTAACTTACACTCCTTGGTATTATCCCTAATACCCAAGACATCTTTAATAACTACTTAACAAGTATGAAGAATTCGTTGAGATTTCCCCATCGTGTCATTCATCAGTGTTAGTAGCTGGTGGTGAGAACCGACTTCATCGCCTTGAGTTCTTCCAAGCATCGGCCGGTGCCCAGCGCGACGCAGCTCAGGGGGTCGTCGGCGATGAAGACCGGCAAGCCCGTGGAGGCGCGCAGGACGTAATCCATGTTCCCCAAGAGGGCGCCGCCGCCGGTGAGCACGATACCCTTGTCCACGATATCGGCGGCCAACTCCGGCGCGGTGTGCTCCAGCGCCACTTTTACCGCTTCGATGATGGCGCCCACCGGTTCGGCCAGGGACTCGGCGATCTGGCGCTCGGTGATGACGATCTCCTTGGGCACGCCGTTCATAAGGTCCCGGCCCTTGATTTCCATGGTGCCGCCTTCGCCGTCCTCGGGCGGGCAGGCCGAGCCGATTTCCTTCTTGATGCGTTCCGCCGAAGCCTCGCCCACCAGCACGTTATGATTGCGCCGGATGTAGGCGATGATGGCCTCGTCCAGCTTGTCGCCGCCGACCCGGACCGAGCGGGCATAGACGATGCCGCCCAGGGAAAGCACGGCCACTTCGGTGGTGCCGCCGCCGATGTCGACCACCATGGAGCCCGTGGGCTCGGTCACCGGCAAGCCGGCGCCGATGGCCGCGGCCATGGGTTCCTCGATCAAATGGGCGATGCGGGCGCCGGCGCTTTCGGCCGATTCCTGAATGGCCCGGCGCTCCACGGCGGTGGAGCCCGACGGCACGCAGATGATCACCTCGGGCCGGGCGAAGCTGCGCCGGTTATGGACCTTGCGGATGAAGTGCTTGATCATCTCCTCGGCCACTTCGAAATCGGCGATCACGCCGTCGCGCAAGGGCCGAATGGCTTCGATAAAGCCGGGGGTGCGGCCCAGCATCATCTTGGCTTCATCGCCGACCGACAAAACCTGTTTGCGCCCCTTTACCTCGGAGATGGCAACGACCGAGGGCTCGTTCAGCACAATGCCGCGGCCCTTGACGTAGACCAAGGTGTTGGCCGTCCCCAAATCGATGGCCATATCGTTGGACAACATGCCGAGCAATCCAGAAAACATTCATTACCCTCATTCAAACGGTGGAACAGTCGGCTCCAGCAATCACACTCGTTAAATCGAACAGGCCTTGGCGGCTCACAGCAAAAATGCCCTGGGACACGGGCTACACGGGCTCCCCGGGGAGAGCGGCATAGGCGGGCCGGAATTGCCCAGCGAACAGGTCCTGCAGTGTTGGCGCTCGCCTAGAGTCGTGTCAAAGGCAATGACGCCCATGAAGGCATCAATATTAGAATTTTCTCCTGTCCTAACGGTCAGTGGGCCCAACATGGATTGACCGCCCGCCCGTGGTGAAAAACTCGTAAACTGTTTGCGCCCTGTTCTGGGCGCCTGTCGTTAAGAATAACTAGTTGGAAAGCTTTAATTATTGCTGAATTAAAGGGGCTTGCCGGCGCAATGCCTTGGTTTTCCTGGCGTTTGCGGCCCGCCGCTCGTTTAGGCCGGGGCCTTTGTGGCGCCCGGCGGGAGCATCCGGCCCTGGCGGACGTCCCAAAGGTCATTTATGGTGCTTTTGTGTAAAAAGCGTCATTTATGGCAATAAGGCAGCGAGGATCGCGTCGGGGGTGATGTCGAGGAGACTTACCGATGACCAAGCAGGGGACCAAAGACCACTTGGCGGGTACCGCGCGACACCACGAGGGTAACCGGCAAGGTCGGCGTGACCTTCTGCGCCGCTGCGCCACGCTCGGCTTGGGTCTGGGTGCCTCCGGTCTGGCGGGGCTGCTGCCGCCCCGCCCGGCGCCCCGGTTCATTTCCAGCGCCCAAGCCAGCACCGAACCCGACGCCGATCCCCATGAAGATCTGCTGCGGTGGCTGCGCGACGTGGGCCGAGGTTTTCGGGGCAGCCGCCTGCGCATGGTCACCGAGGCCACGCCCCCCAGCCTGGTCATCAACCGTCTGGTGGCGGAGGAGTTCACCCCGGCAACCGGCATAGATGTGCAGATCGAACTCCTGCCATTGGAACGGGCTTTCCAGCGCACCAGCCTGGACCTGGCCGGCCGGACCGCGCGCTATGACATCTATTATTTGGACCAGTCCTGGATCGCCTTGTTCGCCGAGGACATGATCGACCCGCGGGAGAAGTACGACAGCACGCCGGACCTGGCCTTCCCCAACTATGACTGGGACGATTTTTTGCCCGCTTTGACGCGCGGCATCTCCATGTATCAGGGCCGCATGGTGGGCATTCCCTTCGACGTGCCCCTGTTCATCATGTTCTACCGCCAGGATCTGCTGGCCGACCTGGGGCTGGCGGTGCCCCAGACCCTGGCCGACTATGCGGCCGTGATCGAGGCGGTCCAGGCGGCGAAGGCACCCCGTGTCTACGGCAGCACCGGCCAGATGAAATCCGGGCACTACAGCCTCAATTGCGAATGGACCGCCTGGCTGTGGGCCCACGGCGGCTCGGTGTTCGACGCGCAGGGCCGTTTTTCAGGCGGCGATGCGCAAGGTTTGGAGGGCCTGGACTATATGATGCGGCTGCGGCGCAGCATGCCGTCGCAAGTGGATGACTGGACCTGGGACGGGCAGGCCCAATCCCTGTTGCAGGGGGTCTCGGCCGTCACCTTGACTTGGGCGGAGATCTTTCCCGCCACCGACGATCCGGCCCAATCCCGGGTGGTCGGGCTCATGGACGCCGCCCCGCCGCCCTGGCCGGACCGTCTGCGCCCGCCCGGGGAATGCGGTTACGGAGAGATTCCCAATATCGGGCACCAGGGCGGCAGCGCGCTGGCTTTGTCCCGTTTTTCCAATAACATCGACGCGGCCTGGGTGTTCTTGCAGTGGGCCACCTGCGCCGAGGTTCAGGCCCGGGCCTCGCTGCTGGGCGGGGGCGCGAGCCCCACCCGTGCCTCGGTGTTCGACGATCCGCGGATCCGCGCGGCGGCCCAGGTCAAGGCCGGGACCACCCGTCATTTCGCGGCGGTGCGCCAGACCATGGAACGAGGCTT
>JANQKX010000373.1 GCA_028280915.1 Kiloniellaceae bacterium | reverse complement strand
AGGCGGAAAGGGCATAGTGGCCCACCACCACCTCAAGGGCAAAAAACGAGCCGGCAATGGGGGCGTTGAACGAGGCAGCCACGCCGGCGGCCACGCCGCAACCCAGCAAGGTACGGGACAAGCTGCGGCCCATATGGAGGTGGCGGGCGACCCAGGAGCCCAGGCTGGCGCCCAGGTGCACCACCGGCCCTTCCCGGCCCACCGAGGCGCCGCAACCGATGGAAGCAGCCGACACCAGGGCGGCTTTCAGACCCGTGGTCAGGGACATGCGCGCATCCTTCAACGCGCTGGCCTCCATCACGTTGGCCACGCCCTGGGGCCGCCGGTCCGGCATGAAATAATAGACGAAGAGGCCGATCAAGAGGCCGCCGGCCGTCGGCACCAAGAGGATCTGCCACCAGGGCAGCTGGGCCGCCAGGGTGGCCACCTTCTCGCTGCCGAAGCCGAAGGTGCCTTCTTGGATCAAACGGATGGCATGGCGGAACAGAACCGCCGCCCCGCCCGAGGCCAGACCGATGATCACGGCCATGACCGACAAGATTAGCTGGGCGTTTCCACCTAGACGGCGGAGGCCGGTTATGATGCGCTCGGCTCCTGACATCCCCCCACCGGATCCGCGCTTTGGGTCCGACAATAGCCCTATCTAACGCCCGATTCGGCGCCGCGGCAAACGATCTCATCAGCCTAAGGGCGTGAAACTGAAATTTTCGTCAAGAATTGATGGGATTACAAAATCGTGATCTTTCGCGCATCGCCAAAGAACTCATATCTAGAAAAGACGAAAAGTACAGGACAGTGCGGAAAGGGTCCCAAAGATGGCCAATGAAAAGCCCCGCCGAGCATCGGCATCCCCGGCCGTGAGCCGGCGCCGCGCCGTGGCCGGCAGCCTTGGTCTCGCTCTCACGCTGCCCCTGGGCCTTGCGGCCCGGCCCGTGCCCTTGGGCGCCCAGGCCCTTCAGGCCACGCCGCGGCAGACCGCCGGCCCCTTTTACCCGACCCGCATGCCGGCGGACCGGGACAACGATCTGGTGCGGGTTGCCGGGCAAGACCGTGAGGCCGCGGGCCAGGTCACCCACCTCTCCGGCCGGGTGACCGATTTGACCGGCCGGCCGCTGGCCCGTTATCGGGTTGAGATCTGGCAATGCGACACCCGGCAGTACTATCACCATTCCCGCGACCGGGGCAGCGGCGATGACGGCTTTCAAGGCTTCGGCCAGACCTTGACCGACGGCGACGGGATGTATGCCTTCCGCACCATCAAGCCCGTGCCCTATCCCGGCCGGACGCCGCATATTCACATGGCGGTCTTAAGGGACGGCATGAAACCCTTCACCACCCAACTGTACGTGCGCGGCGAGCCCAGGAACGAAAAAGACGGACTGTTCAGATGGCTGGACGAACGGGGCCTGAGCGATGCCGTCTTGGCCGACTTCGTGCCCGCACCGGAGCTGGAGACCGGCGCCCTTTCCGCCCGCTTCGATATCGTGCTCGACCTGGCGCGGGAGACCTGAAACCTAGCCCGAAGCCCAGCTCACAAGGGGACCCGCACTAAAACGCCGGCATTGACGATGATGCAGACTTGGCCGGTGGTATCGTCCACCACGTCCAAACCGCCCTTCACCGCCTTGGGCGTCACCTGACCGAAGGGCAGCAGGGCGGCCACGGCCTCCAGATCCACCGCCTCGGGGCGCTGGGCGGCAATGGTCAGTTCGATTTGCATGCTGTTCGGGTCGATGTTCAAGCTGCGGAAAACGGTCAGGGAGGAATGGTGGATGGCGTCCTCCACCGCCCGCTTGGCGGCCTTGTTGTAGTCGCCGCTGTGCAGGGCATTGCCGGAGCCCATTTCCAGGATAACCCGCTTGAAAGTCTTTTTGTCCTCCGCCATGGCGCCCTCCTAAGCCGGCTGATCGGGCAAATCGAGATAAACCGTGAGCGCCGCATTGGCCATGATGGTGGCGCCAAAGCCGGGCTCGGGCGCGGAATCCATGCCGCCCTCGGCCACGATGACCTCGGCGCTGCCATAGGGCAGCATGGCGGCCACCGCCGCCTTGTCCACTTCATCCGGCTTGGCCACGCCGATATGAACCTTGATCTGCATGGCCTCCCGGGGCAGATCAAAGGCATCGGCAAAGGCGATGGTGTTGTGGCGCAAGGCGGCCCAAACGGCGCGCTGAGCCGCCTTGGTGTAATCCACGCCGCGGATATCCACCCCAGTGCCGAATTCCATCACCATGCTTTTCAGCGCCATGGCCCTTCTCCCTCTGTGTTAATGACCCCGCCGCACGGCAGCCGATCAGTTGCAGCGCCCGATGGACCCCTCAGCGCAGACCCGCTCCCCATCGGTCCAGGTGGCGCCCGAGAGGTCCGCCGAGGTCAGATCGGCGCCCAGCAGCCGGGCATCGGTCAGGTTGGCGCCGCGCAGATTGCTACGGAAAAGGCGGGCCCGGCGCAGGTCCGCGCCCACCAGCGA
>JANQKX010000359.1 GCA_028280915.1 Kiloniellaceae bacterium | reverse complement strand
AAATCGCCATGGGGCTCAAGCATCAGGCTTAGCAGCAACTCCTGGCCTTCGGTGGATAGATGGTGCTCGGCCCAGCGGTACAAGCGATCCCAGGGGCGGTCGCTTGCCGGTGCCGCGGTTAGGCGCTGGAATTCTGCCGCCAAGCCGGGCAGCTCCCGCCGCAGTACGTCGATGCGGGCCTGCTGACGTTGGTCGTCCACGGACCATTCGCCCACGTGGTCCATGGCCCGGGCCAGCAATCCGGCAAAACGCTGGCCGGTTTCCGGCGATGACCGGGGGAGGGAACGGACCCGTGCCAGAGCCGCTTCCCGGGCGTGGATCCAATTGTTCAGCAGCACGGGATGTGTCACCAGAAACGGCGCCATGCCCAAACCGGTGGCATTGCCGATGCCCAGAAAACGGCGCAACTCGGGCGCCAAACTCACCGCCGTATCGGGACTGCGCCGGCGCGCCACGTGATCCGCCAGGTCCAGGGTGAAGCAGCGGATGAGGTAGACCGCCAGCATCTCGGCGGCGAAGGGCCCCGCCATCTCGGGGCGCCCGGCGATTTTGTCCCGGTCGGCCAGGCCGAACTTGCCATTGCCATAGACCGCCGTGGTGCGCATGAGGTAGCCCACCGCCGCCAATTCGGCGATGGGGGGCTGGCGCCCGGCGGCCAGGTGGTCCACCACGCTGGCGAACAGCCGCATGGACTTGTTGGCCCGGGACAGGACCAATTCCTCGGGGCCGCAGCGCCCGGCCTCTTGCTTGGGCACGTTGCGGGCCAGGCGGGCGATATCCGCGTCGCTGGGCGTACCGTCGAAGAGGGCGAAGGTGCTGTCCCATTCCTCGGCGATCACCCGGTCGCTGCGCCGCTCCGGCGCCAGGGCCTGGCTGAAGCACACCAGGCTGTAGATCCGCTGGCCCGTATGGGCCTGATAGACCGCCACGCCAAACCCGGCATCGTCCAGTTCCCAGCGGGCAGGGCCGATGTGCCAGTTCTCCCGCCCCATGCGGCGGATGAGGCTGCGCATAAAACTCAGCCGGCTGGGAAAAAACGCACCGATGCGGCCCAGGCGCATGACCTGGTCCGGCGGGCGCAGGGAAACAACGCCATCGGGCTTTTTAGCGGTCTCCATCAGGCGCCTCCGGCCGGGCCGAAGGAGCGCTCGAAGAAATCAAGCCAGTTGCGCCCCATGATCTTGTCCACCTCGCTTTGATCGAATCCCACTTGGCGCAGGCCGCCGGCGATCTTGCCGAAGTCCCGGTTGTCCCGGAACCACGCGGGCTGGGGCGGGAAGGCGGCCGGGTCGGCGGCACCCTCCAGGCTCCAGCGGCCGTGGCGCATCCAGCGGCACACGCTGTCCGGCTGATCCTGCACCAGGTCCGAGCCGATGCCCAAACAATCGGTGCCCATGAGGTCGGCGGTGCGCGCCACCATCTGACAGAAATCCTCAAGGGAGCAATCGGTGCCCCCGACAAGATGGTTGGGATAGAGGGAAAAGCCCAGCATGCCGCCCGACTGGGCCAGGGCGCGCAGCACATCCTCCGACTTGTTGCGGGCCGTGGGCCGCCAACTGCTGGGGTTGGCGTGGGTCACGGCGATGGGCCGCTCGGAGAGTTCGATGGCCTCCAGCGTGGAGCGCTCGGCCGAGTGGGACATGTCCACGACCAGGCCCACCCGGTTCATTTCCCGGATCACCTGGCGGCCCATGCGGGTGATGCCCGGGTCTTCCGGCTCGCAGAACCCCGTGGCCAGCAGGCTTTGATTGTTATAGCTCAGCTGCATGAAACGGGCGCCCAGTTGGTGGCAGATTTCCACCAGCCCGATATCGTCCTCGATGGCGCTGCAGTTCTGAAAGCCGAAAAAGATCGCGGTACGGCCGGAGGCTTGCGCCGCCCGCACGTCATCCGCGCTGCGCCCGGGCAGGATCAGGTCTTGGTGGTCCAGGAACCAACGGTTCCAGTCCGCCATGTTGGCCACGGTCTCGCGGAAATCCTCGTGATAGCAAATGGTCACGTGCACGGCGCTGACGCCGCCTTCCTGCATCTGGCGAAAGATCTTTTCCGACCAGTTGCAGTATTGCAGGCCATCGATGATGACCGGCCGTTGGGCAGGGGATGTCTCGCTCATAGCCTCGTCTTCCTCGCGCTGACCAAGCTAGTCCGGTTGCCCGGCATGGCTGTAGGCGGTTTTTACTTGGGTATAAAACTCCACCGCGTACTGGCCTTGCTCCCGAGAGCCGAAGCTGGAATTACCACGTCCGCCGAAGGGGACATGATAATCCGTGCCCGCCGTGGGCAGGTTGATCATGACGCAGCCGGTGCGGGCGTTGCGGCGGAAATGTGTCGCGCGGGCGAGGGAGCGGGTGACGATCCCCGAGGTCAAGCCGAACTCCGTGTCGTTGGTCACCGCCAGGGCTTCGTCGTAGCTGTCCACGGGAATGACACAGGCGATGGGGCCGAAGATCTCCTCCCGGTTGACCCGCATGTCATTGCGGCCGTTCAGCAGCAGGGCCGGGCTCATGTAATGACCCTCGGTCGCCAGGGTCAGGCGCTCGCCGCCGAAGGCCCTTTCGCAGCCTTCCGTCCGGGCCAAATCCAGATAGGACAGGTTGGATGCCAACTGTCCTTCATCCACCACCGGGCCCATTTTGGTCTCCGGGTCCAGGGCGTTGCCCACCGTCAGGCCCTTCAGGCCGGTGATCAGTTTTTCCACGAAGGCGTCGTGCACGGCGCGGTGCACTAACAGGCGGCTGGAGGCCGTGCACTTCTGCCCCGTTCCCGAATAGCCGCCGGCCAGGGCGCAGGCAACGGCCGTATCCAAGTCGGCGTCGTCCATCACCACCAGGGCGTTTTTGGAGCCCATTTCCAGCTGAAACCTGGTCAAGTTGGCGGCGGCGGCCTGGGCCACCCGACGCCCCACGTCCAGGGAGCCCGTGAAGGTGATGCCGTCCACCTGGGGGCTGGTGATCAGGGCTTCGCCCACCGCCCGGCCGCTGCCCATGACCAGGTTGAAGGTGCCCGCCGGCAGGTCCTGGCGGGCGATGATCTCGGTCAGGGCCACGGCGCTGGCCGGGGTGAGGTTGGCGGGCTTCCAGATCACCGCGTTGCCGAAGGCGTGCGCCGGGGCGATTTTCCAGGCGGCGGTGGCGGTGGGGAAATTCCAGGGGGAAATGACGGCGACCACGCCCAGGGGCTCGCGCCGCACGTCCACTCCGATGCCGTCGCGCACGGAATCGGCGGTGTCACCGATCTGGCGGTGTACCTCGGCGGCGTAGTATTGGAAAAACTGCCCGGCCCGATAGACTTCGCCCA
>JANQKX010000349.1 GCA_028280915.1 Kiloniellaceae bacterium | reverse complement strand
GAACTGCTTCAGGGCCTTGGCGCTGTCCAGGGAACCCGAGAGGGCCACCATGGCCTTGTCGCAGCGCCCGGCGGCATAGGGCGGCACGGCCAGGATCGGCCGCACCCCGTTGGCCAGGGCGTGTAGCACCGCCGTCACGTCCCGCGGCGCCTTTTCCCCCGCCAGCCAAGGGGCCGACGAGAGGATCAGCAGATCCTGAAAGCGCCAGGCATTGGCCAGGGTCAGATCGAAGGCCTCCGCGCCCGCCTCGGCCGCCTGGGCTCCGTCGACCGCGCCCCGCTCCTCATAGGCCAGACCGGCGCCGGTGATCTGCTCGCGGAAGGCCCGCAAGGGGCCGGCCAGTTCCTCGGCCGCCTTATCGAAAAGCTCTTGCCGAGCCTTGATCTTGGAGGGGAACACCCCGGTGGACGGCGGCCTGAGGGGCGCCAGCTCGTTGGCGTCGATCATGGGATGGGCCGTCACGCAGGCATGATGGCGCGCGGCGATGCTCACGGTGATCGGCGCCACGGCCGACTGGGCCGGCGACCGGCAAACCCCCACCAGAATTCGTTTGATCATGGCAGCTCTCCCAAACCCGAAATCCGAACAATCGATGATTCGCCTATAACTTAAGGCGCCCGCGCCCAAGTTCCAAGGCCGGCAATGGGCGCAAGCCGCGCCGGCGACCCGTCAATCCTTGCTAATGACCAGATTGTCTTGCACTTGGATGATCGGTTTGTTTTCCCGCCAGAAGTAGGCCAGAACAAACTCGGTGATCTCGCGGCGCTGGGCCAGGCTGAAGGCGTGGCCTTCGGGATAGAGCAGGATCAGCCAAATGGCGGCCATGAAGGTCTCGAAATCCTCCGCGCGAAACCGCACATCCCGGGATTGGTAGGAAAAGCGCGCCCCGGCGAAGGCCGGGCTATCCGCCAGTTCGTCGCGCAGCCGGCCCAGATCCTGGTCGTTGCGGTGATTGAAAAACCGCTCGGCGAAGAGGTTGTACAGCCAGGTCGTGGTGCCCTCCCGCTGGTCGGCGGCGGACATCATGACGATGTGCATGCGCCCCAGGGGCGCCAGCAGTTCCTGATAAAGGTTGGTGACCAAGGGCGTCCAATCCCGCTGATCGCAGTAGTAGAGGGAATGATGCAGATTGATCAGGTCGAAGGGCTCCCCGCCCAAACGCTCGGCCAGGGCGGCCCGGGCCGCCGGAGCGCTGCGGAAATCCCGCAGATAGTTGCCCTGCACCGGCACCACGCCGTTGATCATCTGCCGATTGATGCGCGCCCGCAGGCCCTTGAGGGCGGCGCCATCGGCGTCATAGAGGTAAAGGCCGCCGCGATAGGCCGCTTCCAAGAGACGGAACTGGGGCTCGCTGCTGCAGCCGATGGACAGAGCCCGCAGGGGCCGGGGCGCGGGATGGTCCCGGTCCAGCTGGCGGACGATGTCCATCTGCACCGCCGCCACGTCGGCCTTTTCATTGGAATGGCGGGCCCAGGTCTTCACCTTGTGGCACAGGGCCGTCTCACCGGCTCGCAAACCCTGCTCGATCAGTTTTTCATCGCTAATGGCCAACATGGGCTGTCTCCCTCTGGTCGTTCGCCCGCCGCAAAGGCGGTTTAACCAGATATGGGGTGACAAACTAGCCGGCCGGTTACGGACCCATGAAATTCCCGTTATGTCCCGCCCGCACGGGCGCGGATGTGTGGTTTCCTGATTTTGCGTGTCAAAAAACAGCCGGGTATTGCAGCTGGATACGTTATGTGTCTTCTCGTATTATCCGCCTATTAAGGTTGTGAGCAGGCCGAGGGTTTTGTTGGATCATGCGGTACCCGATCATGAACAATACCAAATGGGACGAGTTGCGGTTGGCCATGTACGCCCTGGAACCGGCACCGGCTTGGCATACCCGGTCAACGAACGGACACCGATATGGCCCGGACAGAGAATGGTTTTACCATTTCCGGGAAGGCGGCTATGCGGATATCCACTACGTTGACATCGTGGCGGACGACGCGGCGCATCGCGAAAACATCCTCGCGGCACTAAAAAAAATCCATGTTCCGGGCGAAGAAACCGCCTCAGGCTTCCGTGTGTTTGGCTGGATTGATCCGGGTCAGGATGTCAGCTACCTCTAAGATCGCGAGCGAAACCCCGGTCCGGGGAAAGCCGGGCGGATAGGGTTCCTGGCTCATGTGGTCTTGAGGAGAAAGAACAAGCAATGCCCCATTGCGCCCGCGAGGGAGTCCGCTTTACCTTGCACTGGCGAAAACATGACGTGTGGCGTTCGTCGAAAGGACCCAAGCCATGGCCGACGTTTCTTGGTGGCTGTTTTTAGGGGCGTCCTTGGCGGTGATCATGGCGCCTGGCCAGGATCTGGTGCTGGTGATGTCCCGGGGCATCGGGCAAGGCGCGCGGGCGGGGATCGTGACCGCCGCCGGGGTCTCCGCCGGGCTGGTGGGGCATACGCTCTTGGCGACCTTCGGCCTGGGCGCCTTGCTGTCCGCCTCGGAAACCGCCTTCACCATCCTCAAGGTGGTGGGCGCGGCTTACCTGTTTTACCTGGGCCTGCGCCTGCTGATCACCGGCGGCGGGCAACTGGGCGTCACTTCGGGCAAGGGCAACGGCCCCCGCCGGCTCTTCGTCGAGGGCGCCTTTTCCAACCTGTCCAATCCCAAGATCGCGTTGTTTTACTTCGCCTTCCTGCCCCAGTTCACCGCCGGGGCGGCCCAGACCACGCCCCAGGCGATCCTGGCCATGGGGCTGGCCTTTGCGCTTTTGACCTTCGTCATCAAGGGGCCCATCGGCTTTTTCGCCGGTAGCGCCTCGAACTGGTTCCGCCGCCACCCGCGGGGCCTGGCCTGGATCTACCGTTCCAGCGGTCTGGTCCTGATCGGCCTGGGCCTGCGCCTGGCCTTTGAAGAGCGGCGCTAACCACGATCTCGGACTTCAAAACCGGATGGGCGCCCAATGATTGGCGATCCACAGGGCCAGAAACAAAAAGGCGAAGGAAAAGGCGATCCAGAGGCACTTGGCGCCCAGGCTCAGGTCCTTCATCTCCATGTGGCCCTCATGATGGCCATGATGATGGCCTTGGTGTTGGCTGTGTTGACCTTGGGCGCCGTCATGGGGCATGGCCCCCGGCTCGGGCGAGTGGTGGCCCAGGCCCGGGGCCGGGCCATCGGCGTTCGGTAGGGTCATGCAGCCGTGCTTGAGATGGTTTTTGACCAGCCAATAATTGATGGGATAGGCCAGCAAGCCGCCCAGGATGGCGGCCAGGCTCATGCGGAACCAAAAGGCCGGATTGGCGGGGTTTTCCGAGCCTTCCCAATGAACCGCGAGCACCAGCATCAGGGGGATCATGCCCGCCATGACAAAGTTCATGGAAAGGGTTTCCACAAAGAATGTCTTGCGCACAGC
>JANQKX010000280.1 GCA_028280915.1 Kiloniellaceae bacterium | reverse complement strand
CGGACAGCCCGGCGATGAGGGTGGAGGCCAGGACGGTAATGGCGGTGATTTCCGCCGGACCGAACAACAGCGCGATGGCCGCGCAGGGCGCCGCCAGGGCAATCAGGACCACGTCGCTGGCGCAGTCGCCGAATACCGAGGAATAAAGGGCCATGCGCATGGCCTTGACCGGCTTGCCTTTCTTGGCCAGGGGATAGCCGTCCCGGGCGGTCGCCACGTTTTCGGCGCTGCCCGGCGCGTTCAGCAAAATCGCGGGAATGGCACCGCCGGACGTCCCCCCCTTGGTGATGGCGATGAGGAAGGCCAGCGCGGTCACCGGCTCCATGTAAAACGTGATGGGGATCAAGACCGGGATCGCCGTCAAGCTGCCGACCCCCGGCAAGACGCCCATGACAATCCCGATCACCACCCCCAGGATGATGAAGGCCAGGTTCCACAGGGTGAAGGCGGCTTCGAAACCGGCGGCGAGTTGGGGCAGAATCTGTTCCATCCGTCAGCCCTAGTCGAACAACTGAAATGGCGGCAGTTGTATGGTGAGCCCCCACCACAAAATCTGGGAAAGGGCGAGGGGAATGCCGAGGCTCAAGACGGCGATCAGCAGCCAGTTCCGCACCCCGCCCAACAGCAGGCAAGCGGCCAGGCCGATGGCCGAAGAGACCACGAACCCCATGGTGGAGAGAAGCGCCACATAGAGGGCCGAGCCCAGCAGCATGGCAAGGGTGTTCAAGGCTTCCTTACCATGAAAGCCTTGATCGTCATTGTCTTCGTTGTCTTCGCGGATCGGCCCTAGGCCCCGGACTCGGCGGATGAAGACGTTAAGGCCCAGCATGCAGGTCAGCAGGGTCAAGGCCCCCACGGCAAGTGTGGGCATGAAACGGGCCCCCAACCCCTGATCATCTGCCGCCGAGGCGGGCACATGGTCAGGGATCAGAAAGGCCAGGGCAAAGACCCCGAACAAAGTCATGACGGAGGCGGCCACGAGGTTGAACGTGGAAAGGTCGGGCCTTTCTTTGTCGTCGTCGCTCACGGCACGGCCTCCGCCGCTTGGGTCACTGGCCGAACGTGGCCTTCATGCTGCCGTGAAGATCGTTCATGTAGGTGGTCAGATCGGCGCTGTTCACCGCCAGGGCCGGGGCCTGCAGGCGCTCTTGCACGATGGTCAGGTAATCCGGGTCCTTAGCCGCCTTCAAAAGCGCGGCTTCCAGGGTTGCGGCCACGTCGTCGGGAACCGCGGCGGGGGTCATGACCAAGACATAAGCGGGCATGGCCAGTTCGTAGCCCGCTTCCTTGAAGGTGGGCTTGTCCGGCGCGCTGGGCAGGCGGTTGGCATTGAAGGAGCCGAGCACGACCCATTGTTCGGGATTTTTGTTGTGGACGCCGCCGGAATAGGCCGCATCGATCTGGTCGCCCAGCAGCAATTGAACGATTTCACTGCCGCCGCCGGTGGCGACGATCTTGGCGTCGATGCCGTTTTGCTCCACGAAGCGTTCGATGAACGGCTTGGTGATGCCGCCCACGTGGGCCAGGCGGATGCCCGGGTTTTCCTTGGCGTAGGCGGCCAATTCCTCAAAGGTCGAGAAAGGCGCGTCCTTCTTGGCGTACATGGCGTTTTGATACTCGGCCACGGCCGCCAGGTAACGGAAATCGTCGAACTGGAAATCCACTTCGTTGACCAACGGGATATAGCTGGCGATGTCGTCGCCGCCCATCAGGATGGTGTAGCCGTCCGGCTTGGCGTTTTTCAGGCGCGAGCCGCCCACGGCGCCGCCGCCGCCCTTGTGATTGACCACGGCCACCGGCTGGCCCAATTCCTTGGACAAGGCCTTGGCATAGACCCGGGCCATGGTATCCGTGCCGCCGCCGGCGCGGTATGGAACGATCAGTTGAACGGGTTTGCTCGGGAAGTCAGAGGCCTGAGCCTGGGACACAGGACCCGACACCGCGGTGAGGCCAAAGAAGGACAGCCCCGTTGCCGCGAAAAAAGCTGGGATGGCGCGCAGGAGATTGCGCCGTGAATTTTTCAGCATCACATACCTCCACTGTTGGGGCCTCGTTTTTACGGGCCCCTTTTTTGACATGAGATTTGACCAAGTTTTGGCACTATAGCATATTTTTAATTAAAACCTATGTTTTTTTGAAAATTTTATTTCTTATAAAAAACAATAATTTAATCTGTAATAAGAGTGTGTTGGTGGCCAAATTGTCAGATTTTTTGTTGAAAAACAGGTTAAAGAAATGGCAAGCTTCCGCTTGGGTCAATGATGTCCGGCGGCACCCCGGAGTGGCCGCCGCCAATCGCCTTGAGGCTTTCCGATGCAGCCAAGCAATACCGTGATCATTTTTTCCGACGAGCATAATCGGGATGTTGCCGGTTGTTACGGCGATGAGGTTGCCATCACACCCAATCTGGACCGGCTGGCGCAACGTGGCACGGTTTTTTCCCGTGCCTACACCAACTCGCCCGTCTGCGTGCCGGCCCGTGCCAGTTTCGCAACCGGCCGCTATCCCCATCAAATCGGCGCCTGGGACAGCGTGTCGCCCCATGATGGCTCCGTTAAAGGCTGGGGTGCCCAATTGTTGGCCGAGGGCCATGAGGTGGTATCCATCGGTAAGCTCCATTTTCGAAGCAGCGCCGACGATAACGGCTTTTCCCAAGAAATTTTGCCCATGCATGTCCACAAGGGGGTGGGCTGGCTGTCCAGCTTGTTGCGCGATCCACCGGCGCCCCTGGAAGCGTCGAAGGATCTGGCCCGGGATATCGGCGCCGGCGAAACCGTCTACACCCGCTATGACCGGGACGTCACACAACGGGCCTGCGATTGGCTCGCCCAGGCCGCGACACAAGAGCATGACAAGCCCTGGGTGCTCTATGTGGGGCTGGTGGCGCCCCATTTTCCCCTGGTGGCGCCCGAGGCGTTTTTCCACCTCTATGACGACCGGGCCATTCCGCCGCCCCGGCAATACGCCGAAGGGGAACGGCCGCGCCATCCGGTCCTAGATGCCCTGCGCCTAGCGTCAGACTATGATGAAGGCTTCGATGCTGAGAAGGTACGGATCGCCCGCCAGGCTTACTACGGCCTTTGCACCTTCATGGACGACAATCTGGGCAAGATCATCAAGGCCTTAGCGGATATCGGTCAATCGGAAACCACCCGTGTCGTTTATTCCTCCGACCACGGCGACAACATCGGGCACCGCGGCTTGTGGGGCAAGTCGGTCATGTACGAGGATTCGGTCGCCGTGCCCTTGATCGTGGCCGGGCCGGATGTGCCGGCTGGGACGGTCTCCCGGACGCCGGTTTCCCTGGTCGATCTTCATCCCACGATCTTGGATTTCGCGGGCGCCGCCCGGCGGCCCGAGGATGCGAATCTGCCGGGCAGCTCCTTGATGGAGGTTATTCAAGACCCAAACGAGAACCGCCCCGTGTTCAGCGAGTACCACGACTGGAGCGCCATCACCGGGATGTTCATGTTGCGCAAAGGGGATTGGAAGATTGTGCGCTATCCGGGTTATCCCTCGCAGCTTTTCAACATGAAGAACGACCCCCATGAGAGGGTGGATCTGGGCGCCAGCCCTGATCACCTTGGCATCAGGGCGGAAATGGAAGCCGCCTTGGCCAAGGTGGTGGATGTTGACGCCGTCAATGCCCAAGCCTTCGCGGATCAGGCCGTGAAAATTGAACAACACGGGGGCCGCGCGGCCATTTTACGGGCCGAGGATCTCGGTTATACAAGGCCGCCCAACTGACAGCCTTTTCAGGTATGACACCGGGATACCACCCGGAAGGAGAACAAAAGATGCAGGGCCCAAGACCCGAGTTCATGGGAGAGGTATTTTCCGACGCCTTGCCGGCGGAAGATCCGGTCCTCTATGGCCACGCGGACATCACGCCCAAGGGCGCCTTTGAGGCCCGTAGCCGCCAGACCTTCAAGATCACCTATACCACCGGCCGCTATGGTTTGGATGACACGGGCTCCATCAAGATCGTGTTCCGCTTCACCGCCGATGGTGGCGACCTGCAGATGCTAGATCCGACCGCGCCCAACTATGTCACCGCCCGCGCTTCCAACGGCGTGCCGCTGAAGCTTTCCTTCAACTCCGACGGCCATTCCCGGCCCTGGTATCAGGCTCTTTCGGTCTACGTGCACAAGGGCTTTCTGCGGGAAGGGGACACCATCGAGATCACCCTTGGGGACACCTCGGGCGGCTCTCCTGGACTCATTCTGCAGTCCATGTGCGAAGCGGCCTTTACCTGGCGCATCCTGGCCGATGTCTGCGCCACCGGCCATTTTTTGCCCATCGCGGAGAGCCCGGTGATCCAGATCGTGCCGGGGCCGCCGGCCGTGTGGAAGGCAATCCTGCCCACGTTCAAGCGGCCGGGCGAGACCTTTCGCCTGGGCATCAAGGCCGAGGACCTTTACGGCAATCCTTCCGACCAGGTGGACTGCACCTTGAGCCTCACGGCCAATCAAGAAGTTCTAGGCCTGCCAAACCAAGTATCTTTCCCGCCCGGCCAGCGCTCGGTCGTCATCGACGGCCTGTCCGCCGAGGCGCCCGGCAGCTATCAGATCACGCTTTGCGACGGGGCGGGCGCGGTGCTGGCCCGCTCCAATCCCCTGCAATTCGCCGCCGGCGATGACTCCGCCTGGTGGGCCGACATGCACGGCCAAAGCGGCGAATCCGTCGGTATCAACACCGCCCGGCAGTATTTCGAGTTTGCCCGCGACCTGGCCTTTCTCGACGCCACCAGCCATCAGGCCAACGATTTTCAGGTGAACGGTGCGTTCTGGGCGCAGATCAATGAGCTCACGGCCGAGTTCCACCAGGACCACCGCTTTTTGACCCTGCCCGGCTACGAATGGTCCGGCAATACGGGCGTGGGCGGCGACCGCAACGTCTATTTTCGCCACGAAGGCCGGGCCATCCGCCGTTCCTCCCATGCCCTGATCAAGGACCGGCGGGAGATCATGAACGACGCCCCCACGGCGCGGGAGCTTTTCGCCGCCCTACAAAACGAGGACTGCGTGGTCTACGCCCACATCGGCGGCCGCCCCGCGGACATCGCCTATGCCCACGACAGCCGCCTCGAAACGGCCATGGAGATCCACTCCGCCTGGGGCACCTTCGAGTGGCTGATGGACGACTGCTTTCAACAGGGCCACCGGGTGGGGGTGGTCGCCAATTCCGACGGGCACAAAGGGCGTCCGGGCGCCAGCTATCCGGGGGCATCGCAGTTTGGTGCCTACGGCGGCCTGACCTGCTTTTTGATGGACAAGCTGACCCGCGACGATTTGTTCCATTGCCTGCGCCGCCGGCGCCACTATGCCACCACCGGGGACAGGATACATATTGACCTTTCGGTCAGCGCGGATGCTGCGCTGGAATGTTTCGAGACCGACCCCCTTGTCAGCGACGGGCGCAGTCAGCCCGTCGCCTCCCTGCGGATGGGTGATATCGCCCGGGCCGGGCCGACGGAGACAGCGCGGCTTTCCTTCCTGGTTCAAGCCGCCGCCCCTATTGAACGGGTGGACGTGCTCAATGCCATGGAAACGGTTGCCACTCTACGCAACCCGGCGCCCGTGGCCGGCAGCTCGCGGATCCGCGTGCTCTGGCGGGGAGCCATGGTGAAGGGCCGGGGCGCCCGGGCCCGTTGGCAGGGCGAAGCCCGCTTCGAGGGCTGTGAAATCTTGCGGACCCAGGAAATCAATTCCTGGAACCCGGACCGCCGCTTGAAGCAGGAAGGTGTCCATCGCCTGACCTGGGAATCCGTGACCGCCGGCAACTTCGGCGCCTTTGATGTGTGGCTCCAAGAGGGTGAAGACGCGATGCTGTCCCTGGAAACCAATAACGGCGCCGCCCGCTTGCCCCTAGGGGAAATCGGAGCCGAGGACCGGGTCATCGATTGCGGCGGCTTGGATCTGGAATTGCGGGTCTGCCGTCTGGCCGATGAGCTGGCACCAGGGCCGCTGGCGGGGGAGGTTGCCGTGCCGCTCGCTGCCGGCCGCGACAATCCCTTGTGGATACGCGCCACCACCGAAGACGGTTTCCAGGCCTGGACCAGCCCCGTTTACCTGATCAGCTAGATCAAACATTCCGCCGGAAAGGACGGACTCATGGGAGAAATGGCTTTTGACTTCCTAGACCTGGGCTCAGACAGAAGCGTGCATAAGCCGCGCAAGACCGGGCTTACCATGGTGCTGGACGTGGGCATGGGGCTGGAAAGCCTGCGGGACCAGCTGCGGGTCGTGGGCCCCTACATGGACTTTGCCAAGATCGCCGTCGGCACCGCGCGCCTCTATGACCGCGCGCTGCTTGGCGAGAAGTTGCGCATTTATAAGGAAGCCCATGTCCGTCCCTTCCTGGGCGGCCAGTTTCTTGAATACGTGGTGGCCAAACATGGCTTGGGCATGGTCCCCCGCTTCATGGCGGAAAGCCGGGAATTGGGGATCTCCGCGGTGGAAGTGTCTGACAACTGCGTCGACTTCACCGATGACCTGCGCCTGGACCTGGTCAAGATGGGCCGGGATGCCGGCTTGGTTGTGCACGGGGAAGTGGGCTCGAAACGGGACAAGGCCGGCAGCGGAGAACTGATCCGGCAAGCGGAGCTGCTGCTTGCCGCCGGCTGCGATTTGATCCTCTTCGAAGCCGCGGAACTGGTTGACGACGGCCAGCCGATCGGGGAGATCATTTCCGCCATTCACGGCAATGTGCCTGCGGAAAACGCGATGATCGAGCTGCCCGGGCCGTGGATCAAGGGCGTGTCCCTCAACGACGTCTACGAGATGATGAAGCTGGTGCTGATCACCTTCGGGCCCGATGCCAATATCGGAAATGTGGCCATGACGGAGGTCCTTGAGTTGGAAGGCTCCCGCTGCGGCATCGGCACCTCGGGCCCGGATCTTCTTTAGGCTTTGGGGCGCTCGACCGCAGCCTGAGCGGTTTTATTCGTTTTCCAAGGCATCGAAGGGGGCGTTTGCCTCGTTGAGCGCGGCCTTGAGGCCTTTTTCCTGGGTCGTGTTGGTAAAGCGGACGTACTCCGGGACGGGCTGGGTACCCAGGATCGCCAGCACCTCCAGGTAGTCCTTGTTGGCCTGCCAGAATCCCATGCGGTCATAGACCCGGTTCAGGTAGGCCTTGTGCATTTTTTGCATGTCGCGGGGCATAAGCGCCAAGCGGCGCGCCGTCTTGTCGGTGATTTTGTCCAAGTCCTCGCGCCGGCAAACGGTGGTGATCATGCCCCGGTCCTTGGCTTCTTGCGCCGTGATGTCGATGCCGCCCAGCACCATCTCCTTGGCGTCGTTCATGCCCATCTTCCAGGGAATGGTGAGCGTGATCGCCGGAATGCCGTAGCGCATTTCGCCCAGCCCCAGCTTGACCTCTTCCGATACAATGGCGATGTCGGCCATCATGGCGAACTCGAAGCCCTTGCCGATGCAATAACCGTGCACCGAGGCAATCACCGGCGTGGTGATCTGCCAGATGGTGGTGAATTCGTCGAACTCGGCCTTGTAGTGCTCGTAGTAGCCATAGATCTCCCGGGGTTCGTCCGCGTCTTGCTTGAGGTCATGGCCGGAACAAAAGGCGCGGCCGGCGCCCTTGAGCACGATCACATTGACCTTTTCATCCCGGTCCGCCGCGCGCAGGGCCTGTGAGACTTCCGTGCACAGCTTGGAATTCACCGCGTTCAACACCTCCGGCCGGTTGAGGGTAATGGTGCAAACCTTGTCCGTCACATCGTAAAGCAGGTGTTCATAGCTCATTTCGGTTCCTTTCCGGCCAGCTTCAGCACCGCGTCGGCGGCACAGACCCCGCGCCCTTCACCGCGCAGGATCAGGGGGTTGATTTCCAGTTCCAACAGCCTCTCCCGATTGGCCTCCGCAAAGGCGCAGAGGGATTGGATGGCGTCCATAGCGGCGGCAAGGTCCGCCTTGGTCCGGCCGCGCCAGCCGTTGAGCAGGGGAAACAGCTTGAGGCTCTCCATGGCGGTTTCCATCTCCCTCCGGCTTGCCGGCAGCAGCAGGGTCGCCGCGTCGCCCAAGAGTTCCGTTGCCACGCCGCCGCTGGCAATGGTCAGGGCCTGACCGATGTTGGGCACATGGCGGATACCGACCAAAAGCTCGGCTACGCCGCCCCCAATCATCTCCTCGACCAGGAAGCGTTCGGCGCGGATGCCCTTGATCTTTGCCGCCACCACCATGGCTTGCCGCGCGGCTTGGAGGTCCTCGGGCCCGGCCAGACCCAGGGCAACGCCGCCCACGTCGGACTTGTGAGTGACATGGGCGTGGCACAGCTTCAGCGCCACGGGGTAGGTGAGACCGTCCGGCGGATCGCCTTTGGCCCAAACCCGGCTTTCGGGAACCGGCAGGCCGGATTCCCTTAGTTGGGCTTTCGCTGCAGCTTCATCCATGGCAGTGGCTGGTCCCGCGGGAGTCGCTGGGACGGGCAAGGCCATGTCATTGGGGTTTTTTCCGCGCCCTTCGGCGTAGTGCACCGCGTGGGCGACGGCGCGCAGGCCGTCGTGGAAGCCTTGCAGGGGCGCCACACCCAACCGACTCAGCATCTCCCGCGCCTTCCGGGGCAGGCCTTCGTGGGTCGGGGACACAAAGACCGCGGGCAGGGCCGCGGCCCGAGCGGCCTCAGCGAAGATGGCCGACGATCGGTACCAGCTTTCGTCTTCCCAAGTCCCCTCCGCCGGGAAGGACATGCACTGTAGCGCGATGTCGAAACCGCTGGCCAGGAAGGTATCGAACAGCCGGCGCTGATCGTCGTCCGGCCAAAACTGCGCGGTTGCCAAATCGAGCGGGTTATTGGGGGTCACGAAGGATTCCATAAGGGGCTGCAGCACCTGAGCCTGCGTCTCGGGCAGGGCCGGAAGCACCAGGCCCTCCTGTTCGGCGGCGTCGGCGCCGGGCGCCGCATAGGTGCCGGAGCTGGTGGCGAAGCCCACGCGGCGGCCCGTCGGCAAGGTGGTAAGGGAGAACATCTTGAGGGTCTCCATGGCCTCACTGGATGACTCCACCTCAATGAAACCCAGGCGCTGAAACAAAGCCGAGGCAATGGCGGCATCGCCGGCGATGGCTGCCGTATGGGATTCCGCGGCTCGGGCGCCGGCCCGGGTGCGGCCGGCTTTCAGCGCCACGATGGGGATGCCCTTTTCCTGGGCGCGCCGCGCCACGGCGGACAGGCGCGCCACGTCTTGCAGGCTTTCGAAATAGAGGTTGATCGCCGTGATCCGGTCATCATCCAGAACCACATCGATCATGTCGGCAATGGTGACTTGGCTCTGATTGCCAAGGCCTACGATAAGCGCCAGGGGCAGGGAGCGGTCTGAACAGGCCAAATCAGCCATGTAAGCGCCGCCGTTGGAGAGAACCGCCACCCCACGCTCGCTACTGGCCAGCCCCATGTTATCCAGCATCACCGCGACACCGTCGATGAAGTTGGCCAGGCCCGGGCTGTTGGGGCCGATGATGGGCATGTCGCCCGCCGCCGCGACCACGGCGTCTTGCAGGTCTTGGCGGCCGATCTCGGCAAAGCCCGAACTGCTGACCACGGCGGCGCCCACCCCCGCTTGGGCCAGGTCCCGGACCGCATCCGCGGTCGCCTCATTGGGCACGGCGACAAAGGCGGCATCGACGGGCTCGGGCAACTCGGCCGCGCAGCGGACACAGGTGATACCGGCAATTTCGTCACGGCGTGGATTGATCACGGAAAGGCGGCCCTTGAAACCCAGGGCGCGGGCATAGGTGATGGCCGGTTCGGTGGCACTGCCGCCCACGAAGACAATGCTGCGCGGCCGCAGCAGCCGGTGCAGGCGGTCGTGACGGGTTCGCGGGTCAGCCATACTGTGCTCCGCGCAGGCGTTGTTGCTCGAT
Organism: Kiloniellaceae bacterium; assembly: GCA_028280915.1. Taxonomy (GTDB): domain Bacteria; phylum Pseudomonadota; class Alphaproteobacteria; order Kiloniellales; family Kiloniellaceae; genus JANQKX01. The sequence goes on along the minus strand of JANQKX010000280.1, from coordinate 782 downwards.
GACCCGCCGTTTGGCGCGGGTGCTATCTCGGTCGATGTAGATCCCCTGCAGGTGACGGTTGCCGCTGGCGGGGTCATAGGCTTTGCGGCCATGGAGGATGCGCCGGTTGTCGAACATCACCAAGTCCCCCGCCGCGAAGGGGTACAACAGACGGAAGCGGGGGTCCTCCATCAAGTCGAGGAAGCGGCGTAAGGCTCGGTAGGCCGGCCCGACCTGATCCGGCGGCACCTGAAGGGGGTCCCGGCTGAAGGGGGCGAGGCGAATGTCGGCCAGCTCGCCCCTGGGCCCAAGCTCGATAATCGGTGCCAGCCAGCGATAGCCCGTGTCCAGCTTGCGGCTGGAATGGGACCAGCACACGGTGGTGAGGCTGTGGTAAATCTCCGGCTCATTGGCTTTCAGCTCCGCCGCGATGGCAAAGCCGTCGATCATCACGCTGTTGCCGCCCTGGGCATTGTTTTCCAGGCAATGAAGAATTTGAATGCCCGCCGTGGCCTCCCAAGTGGGCAGATCCACGTGGCCGCTGAGCGCGCCGGCGGTATAGGCATTGCTGTCGGCGTCGGCCCGCGAGATGACATTGAAAACCCGCTCGAACTGGGTTTCCCGCACGGGTCCGATGGACAGGGCGAATGCCTCGATGGTGCCCGGCTCGGTGGGCAGGCCGCGCAGGCGGGCGATGCCATAGTGCTCCAAGGCGGCAAGCGCCTCGGCCAGCACGGCGTCGTCCCGGGTGGCCGCGGCGCCGTCGAAACTGGGCGGCTCCGTCAGATCGGCCGCCGTCCAGT
>JANQKX010000253.1 GCA_028280915.1 Kiloniellaceae bacterium | reverse complement strand
AGAGAAGGTCGCGGTCGCGACCGTGACGACCGGCGCAACCGCGGTAGCGACGAACCGGAACTGATCGAAAAGCTGGTCGGCATCAACCGGGTGGCCAAGGTGGTCAAGGGCGGCCGGCGCTTCGGCTTCGCCGCCTTGATGGTGGTGGGCGATGGCCGTGGCCGGGTCGGCTATGGCCACGGCAAGGCCCGCGAGGTGCCGGAAGCCATCCGCAAGGCGACCGATGCGGCGAAGAAAAACATGATCCGAGTGCCCCTGCGCGAGGGCCGAACCCTGCACCACGACATCAAGGGCCACTATGGCGCCGGTCGGGTGGTGCTGCGGACCGCCGACGTGGGGACGGGCGTGATCGCCGGTGGTCCCATGCGCGCCATTTTTGAATCCCTGGGGATTCAAGACGTGGTGGCCAAGTCGGTGGGGACCTCCAACCCGCACAACATGATCAAGGCCACCTTCGAGGCTCTGGGCCGTTGTGCCAGCCCGCGCATGGTGGCGCAACGCCGCGGCAAGAAGGTGTCGGACATTTTGGGCCGGCGGGATACCGCCGCCGCCGAAGCGCGGGAGTAAGCGGTCATGGCAGGCAGCAAAAAAACCATCAAGGTCACCCAGATCGCCAGCCCCATCGGACGGCCGGCCGATCAGCGCAAGACCCTGATCGGCCTGGGACTGAACAAGATGAACCGCACCCGGGAGCTGGAAGATACCCCGGCGGTCCGGGGCATGGTGAACAAGGTCCACCACCTGGTCCGGGTCGAGGGCGAGTAACCGCGACCGGATCAACAGCGTGATGGCACCATCGGGTTCGCCTGACGGACACCGCCGGGAATGAGGGCGCCGGATTGGCGCAAACGAGGATTAAGATAATGAAGCTCAATCAGCTTTCGGATAACCCGGGCGCACACAAGGCCCGCAAGCGGGTCGGCCGCGGCATCGGCTCCGGCACGGGCAAGACCTCCGGCGCCGGCATGAAGGGTCAGAAGTCCCGCAGCGGCGTGGCGATCAAAGGCTTCGAAGGCGGCCAGATGCCCCTGCACCGGCGCCTGCCCAAGCGCGGCTTTAACAACATTTTCGCCAAGACCTACAAGCCCATCAACATCGGCTGGCTGCAGATGGCCATCGATGCGGGCAAGCTGGATACATCCAAACCCATTGATGCGGCGGCTCTTTCGGCGGCCGGTTTGATCAAGAATGCGCGCGACGGCGTGCGCTTGCTTGCAAAAGGCAGCTTGAGCGCCAAAATAGATGTGGTGGTTGCGGGTGCCTCCAAGGCGGCGGTTGCGGCCGTTGAAGGCGCTGGCGGGTCGGTGTCCATCGCCGCGACAAAGTCTGAATCGGCTGGGGCGGACGCTGCCAAAGGCGATGTGGCCAATGGGGACGCAGCCAGTGCCGAATGAGGCATCTTCTATAGGATAGGGCAACTCTATGGCCTCAGCTGCCGAACAACTCGCCGCAAATATCAACTTTGGCGCCCTTGCCAAAGCGACCGAGCTGAAAAAACGCATCTGGTTCACACTGGGTGCGTTGATCATTTATCGCCTGGGCACTTACATTCCCGTGCCGGGCATCGATCCGACCATCATGCAGCAGCTGTTCCAGCAGCATTCCGGCGGCGTGCTGGCCATGTTCGACCTGTTTTCGGGCGGCGCCCTGGGGCGCATGACGATTTTCGCCCTGAACATCATGCCCTATATCTCGGCGGCCATTATCATGCAGCTGATGACGGCCGTTTCGCCCCAGCTGGAGCAGTTGAAAAAGGAAGGCGAGGCGGGGCGCAAGAAGATCAACCAATACACCCGCTACGGCACGGTGCTTCTCGCCTCCTTCCAAGGCTACGGTATTGCCGTGGGGCTGGAGGGCATGGCGGCCGCCGGACAGTCGGCGGTTATCGACCCGGGCCTGTTCTTCCGTTTTACCACCGTGGTGACCCTGACAGGCGGGACCATCTTCCTGATGTGGCTGGGCGAGCAGATCACCCAGCGCGGCGTGGGCAACGGCATCTCCTTGATCATCTTCGCCGGCATCGTGGCCAACCTTCCCCTGGCCCTGGCGGAGATTTTCGAGCTGAGCCGCACCGGCCAGATGTCGCCCCTGTTCCTGATCGGCCTCTTGGTCATGTCCGTGGCGGTGATTGCCTTCATCGTCTTCATCGAGCGGGCCCAGCGCCGGGTGGTGGTGCAGTATCCCAAGCGGCAAGTGGGCAACAAGATGTTCGGCGGCGAGGCCAGCCATCTGCCCATGAAGCTGAATCCCTCGGGCGTTATCCCGCCGATTTTTGCTTCCTCGCTGCTGCTCATGCCCTTGACCGTGGCGGGCTTTTCCACCTCCGGCGGGCCGGAGTGGCTGAGCTGGATCACGGCCACCCTGGGCCGGGGGCAGCCGCTTTACCTGGCGGTCTATGTGGGCTTGATCGTCTTTTTTGCCTTCTTCTATACCAGCATCGTCTTCAACCCTCAGGACACGGCCGACAACCTGAAGCGTAACGGCGGCTTCATCCCGGGCATCCGGCCGGGCAAGAACACCGCCGAGTACCTGAACCACATCTTGATGCGCTTGACGGCCGTTGGGGCCATGTACCTGGCCTTGGTCTGTCTGTTGCCTGAGATCCTCATATCCCGCTTTGCGGTGCCGTTTTATTTCGGCGGCACTTCCTTGCTGATCGTGGTGTCGGTGACCATGGACACGGTCGGGCAGATCCACTCCCACTTGCTGGCACACCAGTACGAGGGCCTGATCAAAAAGGCCAAACTGAAGGGCAGGCGCGGATGAACATCATTCTGTTGGGGCCGCCAGGGGCGGGCAAGGGCACCCAGGCGAAGCGTCTGGAAGAAAAATACAATCTGGTGCAGCTCTCGACCGGCGATATGCTGCGGGCCCTGGTGGCCTCGGGCAGCGAGTTGGGCCGGCAGGCCAAGGCCATCATGGATCAGGGGCAGCTCATGCCCGATGAATTGATGGTCGAAATGATCGCCAAGCGCGTGGACGAGCCGGACTGTGCCAACGGCTTCATTCTGGACGGTTTTCCCCGTACCACCGGCCAGGCGCAAGCGCTGGACAAGATGCTGGCTGAAAAGGGTCTGAAGCTGGACCACGTGATCGAGATGAAGGTGGACGACGCGGCCTTGGTGGAGCGCATCACCGGACGCTACACCTGTGCGGCTTGCGGCGCCGGCTATCACGACAAGTTTCAGGTGCCGAAAGTCGTCGGTGTGTGCGATTCCTGCGGTGGCACGGAATTCAAGCGCCGCAGCGACGATAACGAGGCAACGGTGCGGTCCCGGCTGGAAGCCTTTTATGCGCAGACGGCGCCCATTTTGCCTTACTACCGGGACAAGGGCGTTTTGAAGACGGTCGATGGCATGGCCGAGATTGATGAGGTGACAAAGCAGATTGGTGCCCTCCTTTAATTTCGCGTAATGGGTAGTTTCGCGTAATGGGGCCGATTTCCTTGTGAAATTGGCGAGAAATTGGCGAATTGACGGTTGACGGATGGCCGCGGAAAACTATAATCCCGCGTCTCTGGAGCGCTGGCTACCGGACCTTTTTGCTTGTCCATAACATTTTGATTTGATCGGGCTTCCGGCTCGTTACCTTGGCCGGCCCGTTACCTTGGAAGGAGTTTCCGGCGTGGCACGTATTGCTGGCGTCAACATCCCGACGCAAAAGCGAGTTGAGATCGCTTTGACCTATATTCACGGCATCGGCCGGACGAAATCGGCTGAAATCTGCCAGGCCGTGGGCATTCCGGCGGAGCGGCGGGTCAACGAGTTGACCGACGACGAAGTGGGCCGGATCCGCGAGGCTATCGACCGGGGCTATATGGTGGAAGGTGATCTGCGCCGGGAAGTGGCCATGAACATCAAGCGGCTGATGGACCTGGGTTGCTACCGGGGCCTGCGGCACCGCAAGGGCTTGCCGGTGCGCGGCCAGCGGACCAGCACCAACGCCCGGACCCGCAAAGGCCCGGCCCGTCCCATCCAGGGTAAGAAAAAGGCCGCGCGCTAACCCTTATCGAACGCTAATAGACGAAAGCAACTTTCATGGCTAAACCCCAAGCGCGCCTGCGCCGCCGCGAAAAGAAGAATATTACCAACGGTATCGCGCATGTGAACGCGACCTTCAACAACACCATGATCACCATCACCGACGTGCAGGGAAATACCATTTCCTGGTCCTCGGCCGGCGGTCAAGGGTTCAAGGGGTCGCGCAAATCGACCCCTTACGCGGCGCAGATGGCGGGCGAGGATGCCGGGCGCAAGGCCCAGGAACACGGCGTGAAAACCCTGGAAGTGAACGTGAAGGGCCCTGGCTCCGGCCGGGAATCGGCCCTGCGGGCCCTGCAGGCCATCGGGTTTACCATCACGGCCATTCGCGACGTGACCCCGATCCCCCACAATGGATGCCGCCCGCCGAAACGGCGCCGGGTCTAGGGCTGACTTGGCTTTGACGGCCCAGGCGCCGGGAAAGCCAGGGTTGGCCAGAGACGGGGGATGAGTGCTGGGGGCCGTTGGGGCACCCTGGCAAGAAATCGAAGAGCACAGAAAGGCGCATTGCTTGGTTCAAAATCCCGAAAGGGAGATCGTTTGAGGCCCAAGCGAGCGTTATCTGTCAAGAAGGTGAGGATGCAGTCGTGCTGCAAAAGAACTGGACCGAATTGATCAAGCCGAACAAGTTGGAAATTCAGACCGGCATGGATGTGAGCCGGGTGGCCAAGGTGGTCGCCGAGCCCCTGGAACGGGGCTTTGGGTTGACCCTGGGCAACGCCCTGCGGCGCATCCTTCTGTCCTCGCTGCAAGGCGCGGCGGTCACCTCGATCCAGGTGGACGGCGTGCTGCACGAGTTTTCCTCCATCCCGGGCGTGCGCGAGGACGTGACCGACATCGTCCTGAACGTGAAGCTGATCGCTCTGCGCATGGGCGGCGAAGGTCCCAAGCGCATGCGGTTGCGGGCCGAGGGCCCCGGTGAGGTGACCGCGGGTCAGATCGACACCGGTCACGATATCGAGATCATGAACCCCAATCTGGTGCTCTGCACCTTGGACGATGGGGCGCGGGTCGACATGGAGCTGACGGTGGATGCGGGCAAGGGCTATGTGCCGGCGACCCAGAACCGGCCCGAGGATGCGCCCATCGGCTTGATCCCCGTGGACTCCATCTTCTCGCCGGTGCGCAAGGTGGCCTACAAGGTGGAAAACACCCGCGTGGGCCAGGTCACCGACTATGACAAGCTCACCATGGACGTGGAAACCAACGGCGCCGTGACCCCGGAAGATGCGGTGGCCCTGGCGGCGCGTATCCTGCAGGATCAGTTGAACCTCTTCATCAACTTCGAAGAGCCTCAGTCCCGCCATGCCGAGGACGCGCCCAGCGAGCCGCCGTTCAACCGCAATCTGCTGCGTAAGGTGGATGAGCTGGAGCTGTCGGTGCGTTCGGCCAACTGCCTGAAAAACGACAACATCGTCTACATCGGCGATCTGGTGCAGAAATCCGAGGCGGAAATGCTGCGCACTCCCAACTTCGGCCGCAAGTCCTTGAACGAAATCAAGGAAGTGCTCTCGACCATGGGGCTGCACCTGGGTATGGAAATCCCCACCTGGCCGCCGGAAAACATCGAAGAGCTGGCCAAGCGCCTGGAGGAGCCCTTTTAAGGCACCGCCGGTGCTTTGAGTTTTTAACCTTTGGGGCATGCCGCCCCGCCCCTCAGTGCCGTGCTGAATTTATGTGAGCCGGGCTGTGGGCTGTTCAATCGGCCTCGCGCGCGAGACCAAGGAAATGAGGAGAGAGTACCATGCGTCACGGATTTGCCGGCCGGCGGTTTAACCGCTCCGCCAGTCACCGTAAGGCCATGTTCGCCAACATGGCGGCGGCTTTGATCAAACACGAGCAGATTTCGACCACGCTGCCCAAGGCCAAGGACCTGCGCCGGGTGGTGGACCGCCTCATCACCTTGGGCAAGCGCGGCGACCTGCATGCCCGTCGGCAAGCCAATGCCACCCTGCGGGACAACAAGCTGACGGAAAAGCTCTTCGACACCTTGGCCGAGCGCTATAAGGAGCGCCCCGGCGGCTATACCCGCGTGCTGCGCGCCGGGTTCCGTTACGGCGACATGGCGCCCATGGCCGTGATCGAGCTGGTGGACCGGGACCCGGACGCCAAGGGCCAGGATTCCGGCCCGACCCAGGAGGTCGAGGACGACGAAGACGAGGCCTAGAACGGCAAGCGTCTTTGGAAATGACAAAGCTCCCCGTGGCCCCTTCGGTCCGGGGAGCTTTTGTTTTTTACCGCGCTTTTTCCGTTTGATCAGGTCTTTGGGTCGCCCTTGCGCATAAGGCCGCAGATCGAAATCTCAAGTGGCCTCATAGGCGAGGAAACCTCAGAAAAGCTTAGCTTTTAGGGCGTAGAATTGGCGGGCCTTGGTCGGAACGTTTGGCGCCCGCCATCAAGAACTCGGTTAGTTTCAGGTTCAGGTAAGTATAAGGAAGTTGAAATGTCAGTACTCAAGCCCGGTGTGGTCTATGGCGAAAGCTATCAGACCTTGGTCGAAAGCTGTAAAAAGGGCGCCTACGCGCTGCCGGCGGTGAATGTCGTGGGCACCAATTCGGTCAACGCGGTCTTGGAATCAGCGGCGCGCAACAAATCCGACGTGATCATTCAACTTTCCAACGGGGGCGCTCAGTTTTTCGCCGGTCAGGGCATGACAGACGGGGCCGCGGCCAAGGTCTTGGGCGCCGTCTCGGCGGCCCAGCACGTTCACTTGCTGGCCGAGCACTATGGCGTCTGTGTGGTCTTGCACACCGACCACGCCAATAAAAAGCTCATCCCCTGGGTGGAGGGACTGATCGACGCCGGCAAAGCCCACTACGCGGCCCATGGCCGCCCCCTGTTCAGCTCTCATATGCTGGATCTTTCCGAGGACCCCCTGGAAGAGAACCTGGCGCTTTGTGCCAAGGCCCTGAAAGATATGGTCCCCTTGGAGATGAGCCTGGAAATCGAACTGGGCGTGACCGGCGGCGAGGAAGACGGCGTGGGCTCGGATGAGGACGTGACCGACAACGCCAAGCTCTATACGCAGCCGGAACATGTCCTGGCGGCCTACGACCTCTTGGCGCCCATTGGCCATTTCAGCGTGGCGGCTTCTTTCGGCAATGTGCACGGGGTCTATAAACCCGGCAATGTGCAGCTGCGCCCCGAGATTCTCCGGGATTCCCAAGCCCTGGTGGCCGAGGCCCGGGGTACGGCCGGCAATCCCCTGGATCTGGTGTTCCATGGCGGCTCAGGTTCGGAGAAGGAAAAAATTCATCAGGCCATCGACTATGGCGTGTTCAAGATGAACATCGACACCGACACCCAGTTCGCCTTTGCCACCGCCGTGGGCAGCTACAAGGACCAAAACCCCAAGGCCTTTGCCCATCAGATCGATCCGGAAGATGGCACGCCCTATAAAAAGCAGTATGATCCCCGGAAATGGCTGCGGGCCGGCGAGGTCTCCATGGCCGCGCGTTTGGATGAGGCCTTTGCCGATTTGCGCGCCAGCGGCAAGTCCCTTGCCTTGAATTAAGTCCATGACCTAAGTGAAAACGGTTCTTGCGAGGCCGGCGGAAAGGAAGCAAATGGGATCGACGTGGATTGTTCGCGGTATGGCATTGGTGGTTAGCGCCTTCCTAGCCCTGCCGGCCCTGGCCCAGGAACGGCAGGCGCCCCAATCCGAAGAGCAGGTCATGTTGTCCTTCGCCCCGGTGGTGCAGGCGGCGGCGCCGGCGGTGGTGAACATTTTCACCAAGCGCAAGGTCACCGAACGCAGCGGTCTGTCGCCGCTGTTTTCCGATCCCTTTTTCCAGAAGTTCTTTGGCGACCGCTTCGGCGGGCCGACCCGCGAGCGCATTCAGTCGTCCCTGGGCTCGGGCGTCATCGTTTCGCCGGACGGGCTGATCGTGACGAACCACCACGTCATCAAGGGCTCCCACGAGATCACCGTGGTCCTGCCCGACCGGCGGGAGTTTCCGGCCGAGCTGATGCTGATGGACGAGCGGACCGATCTGGCGGTGCTGCGGATCGACCCGCGGGGCGAGGTCTTGCCCGTGTTGGAGTTAAAGGATTCCAATGAAGTGGAAGTGGGGGACCTGGTGCTCGCCTTGGGCAATCCCTTCGGCGTGGGCCAGACCGTGACCAGCGGCATTGTCTCGGCCCTGGCCCGGACCCACGCGGGCATCACCGACTACAGCTTTTTCATTCAGACGGATGCAGCCATCAACCCGGGGAACTCGGGCGGCGCCCTGGTGACCATGGACGGCAAGCTGATCGGCATCAACACGGCCATCTTCTCGCGCACCGGCGGCTCCATCGGCATCGGTTTCGCCATTCCCTCCAACATGGTGCAGACCGTGATCGAGGGTGCCCAGGGCGGGCGTCTGGTGAGGGCTTGGACCGGCTTTGTGGGCCAAAACCTCCCCGCCGAATTGGCCGAGGGCTTGCGGATGGACCGGCCCGGCGGGGTGATCGTCAACCGAATCTACGAGGGCGGCCCGGCGGACAGCGCGGGCCTGAAAGTGGGGGATGTGATCCTGTCGGTGAATGGCCGGGACGTTTTTGACGACGAAGCGCTGCAGTTCCGCGTGGCGACCAAGCCCCTTGGCGGGACCGCCGCCTTGGAGGTCAATCGGGAAGGCAGCCGCTTTACCGCCGACCTGCCCTTGACCGAGCCGCCGGAAGTGCCGCCGCGCAACGAGATCCTGCTGGAGGGAACGCATCCCTTGGCCGGTGCCGTGGTGGCGACTCTGTCCCCGGCCTTGGCGGAGGAATTGGACCGTCCGGGCGCCTGGGAGGGCGTGGTGATCCTCCGCATACTGCGCGGCTCCCCGGCCCATCGGGTCCGCTTTCGAGACGGCGATATCGTGCTGGCCGTGGACGGCCAGGAGGTCTCCGATAGCGGGCAGTTGAATGCGCTGCTCGGCGGCATCCCCGATGATGGCGCCCTGCAGCTGATCTTCAGCCGGGACGGCAAGCATCACAATATCAGGATCCAGCTCTAACCGGCCGAGCAGGTGCCCAGGAGCGATGGCATGAGCGAGTTGTTTGAAGCCCAGGCCCCGCGTCCCCTCGCGGACCTGCTGCGCCCGCAACATCTCGACGAAGTGGTGGGGCAGGATCACCTCTTGGGCGCGGAGGGGCCCATCGGGCGTATGGTGTCGGGGCGGCGCCTGGCCTCCATGATCCTCTGGGGGCCGCCCGGCTGCGGCAAAACCACCATCGCCCGGCTCCTGGCCCAGGTCACCGACCTGACCTTCGAG